>JBKJQT010000238.1:0-3262 GCA_046593855.1 Candidatus Nitrotoga sp.
CCCAAGGAGCAGCCCGAAAGGGCAAAACAAAACGGGCTGAACTTGCCTTTTTGCACAATCAGGCATATTTCGTAATTAGAATCTTGGAAATGCAGGGCTTGTTCAGCGTAGCCTTAATTGTCGCTAACAAGAGCAAAGCAATAATTATCGCAATAGTCACTGCTAAAAAATAAGTTTTAAATTTAGCTGAGCTATTTAAATCATCTTTTTTGTTAGTATCTAGATCACGTGGCAGCATGACATACCTTCTAAAACTTACCTTATGGAAAAACCCCCTATAATACGCATCAGTGGAGATTTCCAGAGCGAACAAGGTCTTTATCCTACCTGCACTTTATAGTGAAAAAAAGACACTAATTCCAGGACAGTTGATTAGTGGTCAGCTGTCTGTGCGATTATGTACAATCTGCATGCTTCATCTCACTTCTTCAAGTCCGATCAACTGAATTTCTATCTAGCCTCTCTTATCAACGGCAATATGTGCCATATCGCACAGACAATGTCCAACGTGCTTTGTTAACCTGATCTAAGAGTAAGCCAGATGAAGTCTTGGTAAAACTCTTTAGAACGACATAAAATTATGTCAATTAAGCAATTATTCGTAAGATTTTTAAATGGAGACACAAATGAAAAAAACTTTTAAATACCTCGCTATTACTTCCTATTTCGTTTTGGGAACTAGCTTAGCTTATGCTGATTCCGATTCCTCTCATGGAAATATGCAGGATAAAATGTTTAAAGCCATGGATGCCAATTCAGACGGAAAGGTCACTCGTGGTCTATCGGGCCAATTAAAATGTATGAATCGGTAGCAATCAAACTTAAATTTCTTACCAGCGCCCTACAAAAGCGTGATGAGGCAAATGAAACGCCTAACTTTACATTAACGGTAGACCAGGCACTTCTATTATCGAACGCTCTGCAATTGTCAGTACATTCACCGACACCTCACGAACGTGGATTAGCCGGTCAAATCCTCTGCTAAACGTAAACCTGAGAATACCCAACGGCTCCCTGGTGGAAAGAAATTTCGATAGCTTGCCCTGATATGATCCACTGCTGTTGCGCATGACCCACCACGCAGCACCATCTGGTTACACATGAATTTGGCGTTGTATTCACCCAATGCGCCGGGAAGAGAACGAAAGCCCGGATAGGGTTGATATGAGCTTTGAGTCCACTCCCAAAGATCACCATAAAGCTGGGCCAGACCAGAACACCGAACGACATCTGGATGGAAGCGCCCGGAATCAAGGAAATTTCCTTCTATCGGTAACTTGGCGGCGGCGTATTCCCATTCGCTCTCGGTCGGTAGCCGCTTGCCAGACCATCGTGCGAACGCATCGGCTTCATAGTAGCTCAGATGCGCTACTGGTTCATTCAGGTCGATAAGATGCTGACCCGCCAGCCCTGTTAACAACCAGCTATCCTCTTCTTTTATCCAATACAGTGGGGCTTGCCATCCGTGCTCGTTGACAGTGCGCCAGCCATCAGAGAGCCAGAGTTCAGCCCGTTGATAACTTTTATCGGCGATGAAAGATAAATATTCTGCATTGGTGATTAGTCTTGTGCCCAAGCGAAAGTCTCTGAGAAAAGTTTTATGACGAGGCTTTTCGTTGTCAAAAGAAAAACCTTGATCATCATGCCCAACCTCGACAATACCGCCATCGAATTCCACCCAGGCCAATGGGGGTGGCTCTGGGCATCGGATCGGAGGCTGACTATGATAGGCCGGCTTTAGGGGATTAATGAAAAAATTGTATTTCACATCCATAAGTAAAAGCTCTTGATGCTGAGTCTCATGCTCAATGCCCAAACAAATTCGTTCAGCAATCTCTTGCCAATTCTGCCCGGTAAAATTATCTAACATTTGATCAAGAGCCGCGTTTACGTGGCTGCGATAGTTATAAACCTCTGCTACAGTTGGGCGAGACAGGAACCCACGTTGAGACCTGGGAAAGAAAGTACCAACCGTTTCATAATAGGAGTTAAACAGATATCCATAGGCTTGATGAAAAACCAGATAATTTTTCGCAAAAGGCAATAAAACAAAGGTTTCAAAAAACCATGTGGTATGAGCCAAATGCCATTTGGGCGGACTGACATCAAGCATGCCTTGAATACAGTAATCCTCTTTCTCCAAAGGCACACAGAGAGCCTCTGTTCGCGCTCGCACCGACCTTAGTCGCTCACCCAACAAGTAAGGGTCAAGCTTATCGAAATTATTTTTGAGGGAATAAATATTCATTTCTTTACCTTATCAGAAACCAGGAAATCATAATAGCTTGCAACTATTTCCCTACAGGATTCGGTTCTGTTGTTGCCATTAATCGAGTGTCGTTGTTACTTTGAGCAGTTCAGAAACTCACCAATACCCAAAGGAATAGCTGCCACTCAAAATTTTCTTGGTAGTGTCGTGTTAAAACCTGCATGAACGTCAGTTTTAAAAAACCTAGAATGCGTACTCCCAACCCGTTGCGTTCATTTGCGAACGGCTGCTATCTGGATGCCTGATTGGTTATTTGGCTAAGTAAAGTTTTGCTGAAGCCGATATAAAGTTCATGCAACTTTACTATAGATTGGTGGTGGATCATGGACAAGAAACAATTACCCACTAGATTACTCGCTAGGCCTTCTTATACGGTTGGGCCGAAATACCTGCCGATGCTATATGTCAACGATGAGAACACCAAGGGCAAGTTTGATTGGGATGTGGATGAGCCGTTAGTGAAGGTAGTCCGCGAATATCTGAGGTACATCGCTCACAAAACGTTCAGATGAGATGTACCTCACAGCGGCCAATGCTCAAGTTGTTCTGCGACACATTACCTCCTATTTCAACGCCATAAACGACGGAGGACACCGTCGGCTCCCGACCCTAAGGCGACATACGCAAATGGCAGGTATCTGGAAGGCTGATTGAGAGTGCTATCGATCTTTTATGTGCCCATTCCGGACATCATGCCTTCATGCTCGCAGCATGTTGCCTTTTGAATATCACCAGCGCAATGCCACCTAGAATGGCGACGGACGCCAGAACCCAACGCAACGTGATGGTCTCGCCGAGAAAGATAATCCCGCCCAGCGCCGCGATTACCGGCACGCTGAGCTCTACGGTCGCGGCATGGGTGGCTTGCAGCGCGGGTAATGTGATGTATACCAAATGGCGTAGCCGATGGCGGAGGCTAGAGCGCCCGAGGCGATTGCGTAGATGATCCCGGCGGTGTCCATCGAAGTATTGTCCCACATCAACATGCTCAAT
>JBKJQT010000412.1:0-2527 GCA_046593855.1 Candidatus Nitrotoga sp.
AAGCTACGACCATCGAAGATTAATGGATTTTTGAGCTTGGCTTTGATTATTGCGAAGTCTGGATTGCGGAATTCTTTCCACTCAGTGACAATAACCAATGCATCTGCATCTTTACAGGCTGTAAGCGGATTGTCCGCATAAGAAATCCTGGGGTCATTGCCATAGATTCGTTGTGCTTCTGACATGGCTACCGGGTCATACGCAGTAACGGTAGCGCCTGCTTCTAATAAATCTGAAATCAGCTTGCGACTCGGAGCATCGCGCATGTCATCGGTGTTGGGCTTGAAAGCAAGGCCCCAAATGGCAAAGCTTTTTCCAGTTAGATTAGCACCAAACCTGGCTTTTATTTTGTTCGTGAGGACTTCTTTTTGTGCCTCGTTGGCTGCTTCTACCGCATTGAGAACTTTGAGGGTGATGCCTGCGTCGTCGTTGGCGGTTTTGATGAGTGCTTTAACATCTTTGGGGAAACAGGATCCCCCGTAGCCGCAACCTGAATAGAGAAAATGGTAGCCGATACGGGTGTCGGAACCAATGCCTAGCCTTACCATTTCAATGTCGGCACCAAGTTTTTCTGCGACATTGGCCAATTCGTTCATGAAGCTGATACGGGTGGCGAGCATGGCATTGGCGGCGTACTTGGTGAGTTCGGCACTTTTGACATTCATGACAATAATGCGGTCGTGGTTGCGATTGAATGGGGCATATAACTCCCGCATCTGTTGGATGGCATGTGCATCATCGCCACCGATGACGATTCGATCCGGGCGCATGAAATCTTCGACCGCTGCGCCTTCTTTAAGAAATTCGGGGTTAGAGACGACGCTATGCTTGTGCTTAATGTCGCGCTTCTGCAACTCATCTGCGATGACTGCGCTGACTTTGTTGGCTGTACCAACAGGAACCGTACTTTTATCAACGATTATTTTGTCTTCAGTCATACGGCTGCCGATGTTCCTGGCTGCTGCCAAGACATATTGCAGGTCGGCAGACCCATCTTCATCAGGGGGGGTGCCAACGGCGATGAACTGAATTCGCGCATGAGCTACGGCGCGGTCCATGTCCGTGGTGAAGCCGAGGCGGCCAGCAGCGACGTTGCGGCGCACAATGTCGAACAAGCCAGGCTCGTGGATGGGAATGTCGCCATTTTCCAGAATGCGTATTTTTGCTGGGTCAAGATCGAGGCAGAGTACATGGTTACCAACCTCTGCGAGGCATGCACCACTGACTAGACCTACATAACCGGTCCCTACTATTGTTACATTCAAGCGTGTTCTCCAATATTAAAGCCTGTGTAGATTTATTTATGGCCTTCTGTAAGCCGCAAGTGGTTTATCCTGATACTAAAATTCGTGTATGACATTTTTTCTGAATGGGAGATATGAAAAAATGATTTCTCTGGCTGTGCAGTTTTTAACCTTTGCTTCAATCTCAACACCTTTCAGTGCACATCAATAATCTTCTCTTGGACAGCGGTATCTACAAAGTGATCGTACGGTCAGGATTAAACAAGGAGGCGCGACGTTTGATGCCACGCACGATATATAGGAAATCGGGCCAAATAAGCACTGGATTGTCCAGTGATGCCAGCAATCAGAGTTGCTTCGTTCATTAAGCAATTCCCATAAAGATTGCAGTACACAAGACTTCTACTCCTAAATATTTGGAATGCGGATTATAATTCAAGCCATGCATCTCAAGAAATGTTTATCATCAACCTTTTGAAAGTGGTTATGCTCTATCCTGTTATTTTGTCCGGAGGTTCTGGCACTCGTTTGTGGCCCTTATCTCGCGTAGCATTACCCAAACAGTTTTTGCCGCTGATTTCCGAACACACATTATTTCAGGAAACATTGCTGCGCCTTAAAGGCTATCCCAGTATAGCTGCACCATTAGTGATCTGTAATAACGAACATCGCTTCCTCGTCGCCGAACAGTTACGTGCTGTTAACATTGATCCTTTAATGCAGGTGCTTGAGCCATTAGGTCGCAATACTGCGCCTGCAGTAGCTATTGCTGCACTCGCCGCACAAGCTAAAGATGCTAAGGCAATCTTGCTGGTATTACCTGCAGATCATCTAATTCAGGATATTCCGGGCTTTCATAATGCAATTCAAGCAGCATTAGCCTTGGCGCAACAAGATAAGTTGGTGACGTTCGGTATTACACCCCATGAACCTGCTACAGGATTCGGCTACATTGAACGCGGAGCAACATTAGGATCCGACGAGCACAGCTTTGGGGTGGCACGTTTTGTGGAAAAACCAGATTTAGATACGGCTAAACAGTTCGTGGCTTCAGGAAGATTTTTTTGGAATAGTGGCATGTTCGTGTTCAAGGCATCTGTGTACCTGAATGAGTTGCAACGTTACCACCCGGACATTTATCAAGCTGCACAACAAGCATGGCAACAAAGCACGCATGATCTGGATTTTTGTCGTCTGGATGAAAAGGCTTTTGCCACTTGTCCATCGGTTTCTATCGATTATGCAGTGATGGAACACACTCAGGCGGCGGCTATGGTGACAGT
>JBKJQT010000096.1:0-3761 GCA_046593855.1 Candidatus Nitrotoga sp.
CCTTTGTTTATAACTTCAATCAATGGATAAGCCTATACGTTTCAAATCACTAAAATTCATCCAGATCATGAATGCTTTGCCGGATAACATGATAGTTGGCAAAGCATTCATGATCTGGATGAATTTTAGCGATTTGAAACGTATAGGCTTATCCATTGATTGAAGTTGTAAACAAAGGAGGAGCATGATAAAAACAATAGTAAACAGGCAGCGTGGCGTGAGTTTGTCTGGTCTTCTGGTATGGTCGGTAATATTGATATTAGCGGCAATTAGCGGCATGAAGGTTATTCCGGCGTATGTTCAGGATGCCGAAATTAAAAGCATTCTCTCCACCATCGTGAATGATTCTGAAATGCAAGGGGCTCAATCCAAGGATATTCGTGAGTCGTTCAGTAAACGCGCCATGATGAATAACATCAATGTCGTCACGGCAAATGACATTGAGATAGTCAAGGATGCACGCGGTCTATCCCTGAGCATTAGCTATCAAGTTAAAATACCACTCGTCGGCAATGCTAGCTTGTTACTTGAATTTAATCCAAGTAGTTTTAAAAAGTAGCCGATGAATCGTGATGTGCTGTGCAATCAGATTGGCCATATTTTCACGCAATCGCAATTATTAAAGCGTGCTTTGACGCATCGAAGTCATAGTGCGGAACACAACGAGCGATTGGAGTTTCTGGGTGATAGCATACTCAATTGCGTCGTAGCTAAATATCTATATGGCATTTATCCCGATTTGCCGGAAGGTGATTTATCTCGTCTGCGTTCCAATCTGGTCAATCAGCAAACCTTGTTTATCTTAGCGCAGCAATTACGTTTGGGTGAATTATTATTGTTGGGTGAAGGGGAGCGCAAAAGCGCTGGGTTTCGTCGCCCGTCTATCCTTGCTGATACCATGGAAGCATTGTTCGGCGCAGTATTTATAGATGCGGGTTTTACAGCCGCAGAGCAAGTTGTGCTCCGGCTATATGTGCCCTTTATAGCGCAAGCAGACGCGCAGACGTTGGGTAAGGATTTCAAAACCTTGTTGCAGGAATACTTGCAAGGCAAGCGTCTGGCATTACCAAAATATATCGTGATTGCTACTCAGGGCGAGGCACATGCACAGCTATTTAAAGTTGAATGTCAAATCGAACAATTGAAACTATTCACGTGTGGTGAGGGCAGCAGTCGTCGCACCGCAGAGCAGGTGGCAGCAGAAGCCGCTTACCGGAAAATTGAGAGCCAGTCATGAATGCAAGCAATTACCACAGTGGCTTTATCGCTATTGTCGGCCGTCCGAATGTGGGTAAATCCACTTTGCTTAATCATCTGGTTGGCCAAAAAATAAGCATCACCTCACGCAAGGCCCAGACCACACGCCATCGTATTAGCGGAATACTAACCGAAGTGCATGCGCAATTTGTATTTGTAGATACCCCCGGATTTCAGACGAAGCATCTTAATACTTTGAATCGCGGTTTGAATCGTGTGGTGACTAGTAGTTTGCGTAATGTGAATGTGGTGTTGTTCGTAATTGAAGCCAGAAATTTCGACGAGCGGGATCGTCAAGTAATGAATCTGCTGCCAAAAAATATGCCAGTGCTGCTTGTAATCAACAAGGTAGACAACATGGAGAATAAATCGGAATTACTCCCCTTTATTCAGGAGATAGCCAAGGAGCGTGAATTCACTGCAATCGTTCCAGTGAGCGCAAAACAGAATAAGCAACTCGACACCTTGTTGAGTGCGATTCGACCCTATCTGCTCGAAGGTGAAAAAATTTATCCTGAAGATGAAATCACCGATCGCAATGAACGTTTTCTTGCGGCCGAATTAGTGCGTGAAAAAGTCTTTCGTTTCACCGGTGAAGAGCTGCCATACTCAGTAAGTGTCGTGATTGAACAGTTCAAAATAGAAGGGAAGTTGCGACGTATCCATGCTGCGATTCTCGTGGATAAGGACGCGCATAAGGCGATGCTGATCGGTAAGAATGGTGAGAAACTGAAGGAAATTGCCACCCAGGCTCGGTTAGATATGGAGGCACTATTTGATGGAAAAGTCTATCTCGAAGTGTGGATTAAAGTGCGAAGTGGTTGGGCAGATAATGCACAGGTGTTGAAAAGTTTGGGGTATGAATAATTCTAACTTTAAGCCCTCTTTGTTTTTTCCTGCACCAGCAAGGGGTTTGTTGGTGTGGTTTTCACTACTACGTAGTGCACCTTCCATAGTTGGGTTTGCTTTCCTCGCTCTGTTCTTCTGTGATAAAGGGAGGCTGGGAGGAGTAGATTGCATTTGCACAAACACAAATTAGAAGACGAACCCGCTTTCGTCTTGCACAGTTATCCATACCGTGAGACCAGCCTGGTGCTGGAAGTGCTCAGTCGGCAGCATGGACGCGTAGCATTGGTGGCGCGCGGCGCTCGGCGTCCGAGATCGGCGTTGCGCGGTTTATTAATGGGTTTTCAGCCATTAATGTTAAGCTGGTTTGGCAAACATGAGTTGCGTACCTTGCACCGTGCTGAGTGGCAGGGTGGCCAGCCGCAGTTACAGGGAACGGCATTGCTGTGTGGTTTCTATTTGAATGAATTGCTGCTTAATTTGATGGTGCGCGATGATCCGCACGAACAACTGTTCGATTATTACCAGCACACCCTGCAGCGGCTAGCAAATGAAACGGACTATGCCGCCACCTTGCGTTGTTTTGAAAAACATTTGCTGCAAGAGTTGGGCTATGCGCTTTTATTAGTACAGGAAGCGGACAGCGGTAAGCCGATTAATTCTTTTGTACCCTATCGTTATGTGCTTGAACGTGGTGCGGTGCGTGCTACGTCAAATGACTCAGACATATCAAATGTATCAGAAGAGGGTTTGTTGATGTTGGGCAAAACCTTGCAAGATATGGCTGCTGACGATTATAGCGATGCAGTTAGCGCGCAGCAGAGTAAGCAGTTGATGCGTATGCTACTGAATCATCATCTCGCGGGTAAGACATTGCATACGCGCGAATTGATAAGGGACCTACAAAAAATATGATTAAACTTGGGCTCAACATTGACCACGTTGCCACGTTGCGACAAGTTCGGGGCACTCGTTACCCCAATGTGATTCAGGCAGCGCTAATCGGCGAGGCGGCGGGTGCCGACGTTATTACCCTGCATTTACGCGAAGACCGCCGCCACATTCAGGATAGGGATGTGGAAATCTTGCGTGATATGCTGCAAACGCGCATGAATCTTGAAAGCGCCATTACCGACGAAATGTTGGCTATTGTTTTGCGCATTAAGCCGCACGATGTCTGCTTTGTGCCGGAACGGCGCGAGGAATTGACCACCGAAGGAGGTTTGGATGTGGTGGGGAATTTTGATAGTGTGAAGCACGCTTGTGAGAGTTGTGCGGCCGCGGGCATACGTGTGTCATTGTTTGTGGATCCAGATGAAAAACAAATGGATGCGGCGCGATCTGCGGGCGCTCCGGTAGTAGAAATACACACTGGAAAATATGCTGATGCAGCCAGCGTACCAAATCAGACAGAAGAGTTGGCGCGCATTCAACGCACAGTGGTGTATGCCCATGCACTCGGTTTGCAAGTGAATGCCGGACACGGCCTAAATTATCACAACGTACAGCCTATCGTTGCTATTCCTAATATCTGCGAACTTAACATCGGTCATGCCATAATCGCTGAGGCGCTTTTTATTGGCCTGGAGCAAGCTGTAAAAAAAATGAAAGCGCTGCTAATCGGTATTCATCCATAAACTATGGGAGCTTAGCTACCG
>JBKJQT010000136.1:0-3235 GCA_046593855.1 Candidatus Nitrotoga sp.
CGCGGAGCACAGATACCCAAGTCTTTCGCTTGGATTACACGCAATCCGGCAAAGCCACATGGGTTAATGTAAGCGAATGGGGCAAGATCCATGTCTACGTTAAACGCCAAACCGTGATAGCAGCATCCATTGCGAATTTTTAATCCGAGTGCGGCAATTTTTGCGCTATCTACATATACGCCCGGTGCATCCTCCCGCCCCTGGGCTATTACACCGAATGGTGCAAGCAAATCTATCACAGCCTGTTCCATTAGCCGTACCAGCCCACGTACGTTAAGTTTCCAATGGCGTAAATCCAGCATAAGGTAGGCGACGATCTGGCCGGGGCCGTGGTAGGTAACCTGGCCGCCGCGGTCGATCTTGATAACCGGTATGTCGCTGGCATGTAGCAGATGTTCCGGTTTTCCTGCCAGGCCTTGGGTATAGACTGGCAAATGATGAAGTAGCCAAATTTCGTCTCGCGTGTCGGCATTACGCGCAGCGGTAAACTGTTTCATTGCTTGCCAGGTTTGCTGGTATTCGACCAGACCTAGATGTTTAATCAGCGGTACCATTTCACTAAAGTACCATCACTACTTGTGGGTGGTCGCACAATTCTTGATACAGTGCATTGAGTTGTTCGCGTGAAGTGGCGCGCACGGTGCAGGT
Source organism: Candidatus Nitrotoga sp. (assembly GCA_046593855.1). Taxonomy (GTDB): domain Bacteria; phylum Pseudomonadota; class Gammaproteobacteria; order Burkholderiales; family Gallionellaceae; genus Nitrotoga. The sequence goes on from JBKJQT010000136.1 coordinate 649, forward strand.
CAGCCCGATGTAGCGTGCGCCGCTACTGGGACGCATTTCCATGGTAGCGGCGTTAAAGTTGTGATCGTAACGCCTAACCACTTCCGCCACTGCTTGTGCGAAGCCATGATGCGACAGCCCTAACACCTTGATTGGGAAGTCGCATGGGTATTCGATAAGGCTGTCAGTAATTGTCATGGAATGGTAAATTTAGGTTTTCTAACCCTACGAAGGTAGGGGATTGCAGTTCGATCAAAATTATTAACCCTTAATATCTGCCAAGTGTTAGCTGAGGGTACGAGGATGTGGGCTTTCTTACGACTTTCGCATCACGTCGCGCTTGTAGTCCTGATAATGTTTATGTAGTTTGGCGAACATCATTCCGGGCTTGCCATCGCCTACCGGTTGATTATCCAATGTGGTGATAGCAAGCACTTCCTTGGTGGAGGAGGTGAGTAATAGCTCGTCGGCGTTGAATATTTCGTCCTTAGCAATTTTGCGAACTTCATGAGGGATGTTGTGGATAGCGGCGATTTCCAGCAAGACGTCGTAAGTGATTCCAGGCAGCATAAGATTGTCTTTAGGGGGAGCGAGAAGGATGCCATTTTTCACTAAAAAAATGTTGCTGGCTGCGCCTTCGGTCATGAAATCATCATCACGTATCAAAATAGTTTCGGTACAGCCAACGTCTATCGCCATTTGCCGTAGCAGCACATTAGGTAAAAGTGAAATAGCTTTGATGTCGCAACGCAGCCAGCGATTATCCGGTGCACTTATTGCCCCCACGCCGCTAGTCAGTAACGCGAGGGGGGGGGTGAGAAGTGAGTTGCTCATCATAAATACGGTCGGCTGGACCGAAGGGTTAGGGAAGGCATGGTCGCGTTTGGCCACTCCACGCGTGATATGCAGATATAAGTATTGATCCTCTGCTGTATTGCGCTCGATCAGATCCGTGATGAGCTTAGTCCATTCCTGGTCACTGTGCGGGTTTGCCAGGCGTATGCCGTCCAAGCTGAATTGCAGGCGCTTGAGATGTTCTGCCAGACGGAAAGCAAAGCGCGAATACACCGGGATAACTTCATATACGCCATCGCCGAAAATGAAGCCACGATCCAGCACGGGAATGCGTGCTTCTTCAATGGGCATGAATTGCCCGTTCAAATAGACTGTCATTGTATGATTTCCTAAAGAAGATGCCTTTATTTGAAAAGTAAGCGGATACTGTCCCAGCCGCGCGAAAATACATTGGCCAGCGGCACAGGCTCCAGCGCCACCAGCTTGTATTCGGCATATGGTTTGCCGCCCAGAGTAATTTTTATCATACCGATTTTTTGCCCACCCGCAATCGGTGCAACAAGAGGCTGTTGTGTTTCCATGGTTGCCTTTAATTGTGCAAGTTGTCCCGTCGGGATGCTCAGGAATAGATCGCTGCGGAATCCCACTTTGACCTTGCTTTCGGTACCTTTCCATAGACGTAAGCTGGCGACCGGTTCGTTCTTCTGATACAGGCGCACCGATTCAAAATTTTGGAAACCATAATTTAGTAGTTTCTGGCTTTCAGTAGCTCGTAAGTTATCGGATGCTGTGCCCAGCACCACGGATATTAGTCGTCGCTGGTCGCGCTTGGCCGAAGCCACTAAACAGAATCCTGCACTTTCTGTATGTCCCGTTTTCATTCCATCCACATAGGGATCCATCCACAATAAGCGGTTGCGGTTGGCTTGATTGATATGATTGTACTGATATTCACGCAAGCTATAGATAGGATAGTGCTCGGGAAAGTCGCGCACTATAGCGGCGGCGAGTAACGCCGTATCATATGCACTGGAATAGTGCTGTGGGTGTGGCAACCCGGTGGCGTTGATGTAATGCGTATTGTTCATGCTCAGTCGTTGCGCTTCCTGGTTCATTAGTTTGGCGAAATTTTCCTCGCTGCCTGCTAAGGTGGTTGCCAACACTCGTGCTGCATCGTTACCAGACTGTACGATGAGACCACGCAGTAATTCTGCAATTGTCACTGGTTTATTTTTGTCTAGAAACATGCGTGATTCCACACCTTGGGCGCGCAGTGCTGCTTCTGAAGGGGTTACTGTCTGGTTCAGCGATAATTTGTTTAGCCTGAGGGAGTTGAAGGTCAGGTAGGCCGTCATCAGTTTGGTAATGGATGCTGGTTCGGTGCGTTCATTGCCATTCTGGTCGACCAGAATCTGATTACTGGTAAAGTCGTATAGCAGATAAGATTTGGCGGCTAGCACTGGAGTGGGCGGCAGGCTAGCTAGCTGTGCCTGGGCAAACAATGGAAATAACAGAGCGATAAGAAACGATAGAGAAAACTTCATATTGAGACCAGTAATCAAAACCGCAATTATAGACTTGTGGAATTGGTTGGGATATGGGTGAGTTTGATTAGGCTAGTTAAATGAGCTGGAAAATTGTGCCTCTTGATCAATATACTGCCGCAGCCTGTTCCGCTTGTTCAGCTACCTGTACACCAATTTCCTCAGCCTTGCTCGGATCGATGCCCAAAACTTCCCAATCCTCGTCGTTGATGTTGGCATCGACGTGTTCATTAATGCCAAAGGAAGCCAGCAATTTTTCTGCCAAGCTG
>JBKJQT010000154.1:0-2611 GCA_046593855.1 Candidatus Nitrotoga sp.
AAGCTACCCTCTCTGGGTTTCTCCATCTGACGATGGTCATTTGGCGTGCAATTAGTCCAAGTGTGAAAATGATGAGCCAATGAAATTATGCTTGCGAATCGTGATATTGAAAATTTGGCAGAACAAATTGGCAGTGCGCTAAAGTCGCATGGTTTAATGTTGGCCACAGCTGAGTCATGCACGGGGGGTGCGGTGGCCACTGCCATTACGGATATTGCTGGCAGTTCTGTATGGTTTGAGCGTGGCTTTATCACTTATTCAAATGAGGCTAAACGCGAGATGCTCGGCGTAGCTCAAGATACTTTGAGGCGTTACGGCGCGGTAAGCGAGGCCGTCGTGCGTGAAATGGTAGCGGGCGCGTTGTACCATAGCCATGCGCAGGTGGCATTGGCGGTCAGCGGTATTGCCGGGCCAGCAGGCGGTACGCCGGACAAGCCTGTTGGTACAGTGTGGTTCGCTTGGGGGATTAATGGAGGGCAGTGTGTTGTGCGCCTGCATCATCTCTCAGGTAACCGTGCAGAAATTCGCACGCAATCAGTCTGCATAGCTTTTCAAGGAGTTTTGGAACTGCTAAGTCAGGTAACCGAGGTGGTTTAAGATCGTGCCGGTTATGGTTGTCACAATAAATTCTGAGGACATTTTTAAAATTAGGAAATTTAAAAGTAATGGCCGACGCTTTATATGATAGTGAGGAGCAGTAGTTTGCGGAACACGTTTGTTAAAACCTTCGACAATCTGAATTGTTCAAATTCGTTTTGGTCATTCCTTTGCGCGGAGGGTGCAGGATGTCTGCGACAATCTTCATAACATCGTAAAAATCCATTGCTCATTTGGCAACTAGTCTAGCTGGAGTCTTTTTGGTTCAGACTCGGATGGCTTATGCCATAATCATGTATCATTTTTGAAGGGAAAAAATTGCATGGATGATAATAAAAGTAAGGCACTCGCGGCGGCACTGAGTCAGATTGAAAAGCAGTTTGGCAAGGGCTCCATTATGCGTTTGGGCGAGCATGATATTGCGCGCGATATTCAAGTGGTTTCTACGGGATCATTAGGGTTGGATATCGCGTTAGGTGTGGGTGGACTGCCGCGAGGTCGTGTAATTGAAATCTACGGTCCGGAATCGTCCGGCAAGACCACGCTCACGCTGCAAGTGATAGCCGAAATGCAAAAATTAGGTGGAACGGCTGCATTTATTGATGCAGAACATGCGCTCGATCCGCAATACGCGCAAAAGCTGGGCGTGAATGTAAGTGAGTTGCTCATTTCGCAACCGGATAACGGTGAGCAAGCGTTAGAGATTGCTGATATGTTGGTGCGTTCGGCTGCTGTGGATGTGGTGGTGGTTGATTCTGTGGCAGCACTGACTCCTAAGGCAGAAATTGAAGGAGAGATGGGCGAGCCGCAAATGGGCTTGCAGGCACGCTTGATGTCACAGGCATTGCGCAAGCTGACCGCTAACATCAAGCGTTCCAATACAACGGTGATTTTTATTAATCAGATACGTATGAAAATCGGCGTGATGTTTGGTAGCCCGGAAACCACGACCGGCGGCAATGCTCTAAAATTTTATGCTTCAGTTCGGCTGGATATCCGTCGTGTCGGTGCGATCAAGAAGGGCGATGAGGTGATCGGTTCCGAAACACGCGTGAAAGTGGTTAAGAACAAGGTGGCGCCGCCGTTCAAACAAGCGGAATTCGATATTTTGTATGGTGAAGGTATTTCTCGTGAAGGCGAAGTCGTCGAGTTGGGTGTACTGCACAAGCTGGTCGAGAAAGCGGGCGCTTGGTACAGCTACAAAGGCGAGAAGATTGGTCAGGGCAAAGATAATGCGCGCGAATATCTGAAAGAGCATCCTGAAATGGCAATTGAAATTGAGAACAAAATCCGCGCTGCAGCTGGTGTAGTTGCGCTCAATGATGGAACAGACAGCGGTGTCAAAGAAGCCTGAATTAGGTCTCCACACTCGCGCCATGAGATATCTGGTGCGGCGTGAATATAGTCGTGCCGAACTTTATACTAAGCTTCTGCCTCAAGCCACACCAGACGACAATGTGGATAGGATTTTGGATGATTTAGCGGCGCGCGGTTGGCTCTCCGATTCTCGTGCAGTCGAGCAGTTGGTGCGCATGCGCCGCAATCGTTTCGGCATGCATCGCATCGCATATGAACTTCGCCAGAAAGGTATAGGCGAAGATCTGATTAACGAGGCATTACCGCAAATGAGAGATACAGAACTGGAATCAGCTCGCAGCGTTTGGCAAAAAAAGTTCGGCATTGCCCCGGAGGATGCTAAGGAAAAAGCCAAGCAGCTACGCTTTATGCAATCGCGCGGCTTTATGCCGGATGTAATTTTTAAGGTGTTACGGGGTGCAGACGATGGTGGGTAGGTTGTTTGTGTATCAGTGGGTATTTAATCGGAGTGGACAGATTAAGGGGAGTTTATAACCCGGTTTAATGTGCCATCTGTAGTAGCAATTTTATATCCTGTACTAACAATTCGGCGCGCTGGTTATAAGGGGAAAGCAATATGGGCTTGCTGCGTGTGCCAATTAAGTAAGTGCCATCGGAATGATCTAGTGAATAGCTGCTTTTCTCGACCCGTTTTTCA
>JBKJQT010000379.1:0-4296 GCA_046593855.1 Candidatus Nitrotoga sp.
CTGGGCAGAAGCCACCCCCTTCTACGTCACCACCGACTTTGATGCTTTGAATCGACCTACAGTGATGAAGGAAATGGGCAGCGTCAATCTAGCCACATACGCTTACGATGACCTATCGCGCCGTGCAACCATCACGCGAGGCAATGGAACCACCACCACCTATTGGTACTCGGTCCAAAGCGCTTTATCGGGCCTGGCCCATGATCTTGCAGGCACCGCCCAAGACATCAACTGGAGCTACAACCGCAACCAAGCACAAGAGATCACCAATCAAAGCTGGAGTAACGACCTTTACCAATGGAATGGTTACACCAATGGTACCCGCAATTACACCAACAATGGACTCAATCAATATGTAAATGCCGCTGGCGCCACCACCATCTATGACCCCAAAGCCAACCTCGCGGCAGACGGGACCTGGACATACAGTTACGACGCTGACAACCATCTTACGGGCGCCAATAAAAGCGATCTTTCTGCCACGCTACTCTATGACCCGGTTGAACGTTTACGCCAACGCACATTCACTGGCACTACCAATGCGACCATTCAGTCGCTCTATGACGGCGTCAATTTGGTTGCAGAATACGATGCAGCAAATATTTTGCTAAATCGCTTTGTGCACGGCCCCGGCGTTGATGAACCCTTGGTTCAGTATCAAGGGGCCACAACGGCAAATAAAAGCTGGTTTTACGCCGATCACCAAGGCTCAATTGTAGCGGCAGCCGATGGCTTGGGTAACTCCACCGGAATTTACAGCTATGGCCCGTATGGCGAACTGAATATTGGTGCGTCAACACGCTTCCGCTACACTGGCCAGCAGCACATTGGTCTATTAGGGTTATACTATTACAAGGCACGATTTTATTCGCCAACGCTTGGGACGTTTATGCAGACTGATCCTATAGGTTATGCGGATGATTTGAATATGTATGCGTATGTGGGGAATAATCCCATCAATGGAAGAGATCCAAGTGGGTTGGAACTTGTTGCAGTACGGTTGCCGAGTACCGGGAACGGTACCCAAAATTTTCTATTCGATTCAAAAATCGCTCCGTCCATGGCAGCCTTTGTTCATGATATTCGGGATAGAGGATTTCCAGTGACAGTAAATTTGGGTTTCCGAACCACCGCAGCTCAAACGGTGTTATATAATAACCGAGCTAATAATTCGAATCCTGTAGCCTTACCAAGCACCAGTCGTCACGAAGGCGGCTTCGCTATTGATCTAAACGGGATATCTAAACTTTCAGCTTCTGATCACGTGTTAGTTAACCAAATTGCTTCAGAATATGGTCTATCCCCAATAGCGAATGACCCTCCACATTTCCAAGCAAATCCTGTTGATTATGGGTACTCAAGCAAATCGGATGCGATTAAAGAAAATCAGTTTGATTACCTACTTCATGCCACGACTGATTTCGTATCTCTTCCTTACCTGTCGAATACGAATCAAATTCAGGGAATAAGACTGAAATGACTTGTTGTATTTTTCAAATCCGATTGAATGGACATGTCTTAAGAGCAATGTTTCTATGTCTTTTCTTGAATGGTTTTTTTCTAGCAGTCGATAGGGCTATTGCTCAGACGTTAACACTGGGCGTAAAAATTAATTCGACTCAAGAATTATTCGATCCAAATGGATATTACTTTCCCGAGGGGATGGATATTGTTGTCGGGGGGTGGAAGATTGAATGGATTGATATTCAAGCTCTCGAATATTATTATGACAACGAGTTTCACTATGATAGTCCTCGGTCAATCTCTCCAGTAGTTCGCTTAACAATAAGGCGCCAAAAAGATCAAAAGAAATTTTCGTACAAATGTCATAATCCAGTTGTCTCCCCAGAGGTACTGGCCGTCTCTTGCTCTAAAACGGCAATTGGTACGGTCTCTATTCAGGGAAGATTTTTAGATAAAAAGGGGCAGTTCTGGAACAGAAATGAAATTCTCCCATACAAAACCGTTGTTCTAAATGCAACCATAACAGTCGAAAATAAATCGGGGCATCGCTTTGTCCACCAACTTCCCTTCACTTACTGGGAAGGTGATTAAATCATTATTCGCGGCAATTACCTTTAGGAAGCGTAGCCTGGGCTAAGGCAGGCTGGCGCTGAGCTTGCGAAGCCCAACATCACAAATAAAACAAAGGGTCTAGCCAAGTAGCACAATCCCTCTTGTTGTTCTTCTTCAATAAATAAAAGCCACCCACCTCCATTCCTCCGGAAGCGAGTGGCTTCTTTTTAGCCATGTAGATACCGTCTCTAACGTCAAGCATTTTTCAGATAATCGTGTTGATACGGCTGTTGATTTTTGAGTACGCCAAAGAACAAATGCACCAGCTTGCGCATTGCGGCACCGAGGGAGGACATCTTGGATTTGCCTCGGGTATCAGGCGTTCATAAATAGCTTTTAGGTGTGGGTTGTAGCGTGTTCCCACAACGGCAGCCATATATAACATGGCACGTATTCTGGCGGGGCCGGCCTTGGACATTCGCGCGCGCCCCAGCACCGAACTACCCGATTGCCGTTCCACCGGAACGAGTCCAAGATAAGCCGCCAACTGTTCCGCCCAGCCGAAATCATGGTTGTGCATTACAGCCATGTAGGGTGGGCACGTTTATGTGCCCACGCGGAATCTGCGACACCGCGGGACGCCATATCAGCACCACCGCAGCGGGCAGCCCGGTAGGTTGAGCTGAATGAAATGAAGCCCAACATCACAGGGAGCTTATAAACACATGCGTTACCGCCATACCAACCTCAACTACAGCAAGGGAAGCCTGGCTACCGTAGGTCGGCGCTGAGCTTACGAAGCCCAACATCACAAAACACAGGGTCTAGCCAAGTAGCACAATCCCTCTTGTTGTTCTTCTTCAATAAATAAAAAGCCACCCACCTCCGTTCCCCCGGAAGCGAGTGACTTCTTTTTAGCCGCTATTGTGTATCAGCTGCTGATTATCTTCACCGCCTGATCCGGCGTCACAATGCGTATCTCCTGAAACTGTTTGAGCACCAGTAAATCGGCATCCCCTGACACAATCAAATCAGCCTGAGCGGCCAGCGCACAAGCCAACACCGCATCATCATCCGGGTCGCGGCACACGGGCTGGGGTAAGGGTGGTGCTGCCACCATCTCCGCAAAGGTGCGCAACTCAAGCAGAATCCGTTCCGGTGTGCTTGAAGTGCGTTGAAGAATCGCCGCAAACTTTTGCCGCGTGATCACCCCGGCCAACTCATCCATTAAAATCTGACTCATCATCAAATCGACAGTGCCGTCACGCGCCTGATTGAACAGGGTATGCGGTGCGCCATGCCACAGTAGGCCAGACAACAGCACATTGGTATCAATGACGATCCGCACGCTGCTGCCGTTCCTTGCGTGCGGCTTTTACCTCAGCATTGATTTCTTCCATCGCCATTGGCGGGATGCCTGCGGCGGCCACTTCATCGGCTACCGTCAGCAGATAATTAGCGGCCTCCTGTCTGCGCAGCGCATTGGATAGCAGGCGATCCAGCGCCTGCGGTGTTAGCAGCCCGGCAGCCTGTGCAGCTTGCGCAATTGCATCGGGTAATTCAATTTGAATCTTGGTGGTCATGGCACATCCTTTCTTGTTAGCGACCAGCTTGCGCCAGCATCGTATCCATTATCTGCGACACAAAGTGTTGCTGTGTCCTGGGCAATTGGCTAATGGTCTCTATCTGTTGCTGGAGGCGGGAAGTGCGGCCTCGCTTATTAGCGGTGCGGCTGGCCTCTCCAAACAACTCTTCCAAAGGCACGGCAAGCGTGTGTGCCACGATGGGCAGAGCCGATACTGGAATGCGCCGCCTTCCCCATCTTATAAGCCTGAACAGTTTGTTGTGACACCCCTAGTGCCTCAACAAAATCACGCTCTTCGGTACTGATAGTCATGACGGCTGTTGAATACCTGTGCAAGATAACAGCCATAAGGATACCTCCTAATTTATGAAACACAAAGCGCACTATCGAGCCTGGCCCATGACCTTACAGGCACAGCCCAAGACATCAGCTGGAGCTACAACCGTAACCAAGTACAAGAGATTACCGGCAACAGCTGGAGTAACGACCTCTACCAATGGACTGGCTGCACCAACGGCTCCCGCAACTACACCAACAATGGACTCAACCAATACGTCAATGCTGCTGGCGCCTCCATCATCTAGGCTATGTCACAGTTAAATAGAGGTCTATACTATCGCCCTATCAAACAATGAGATAGGTGTTACGATGAAAACCGAAGATTTCCAAGTAATGTCGGCAGAACTCGAAAAACT
>JBKJQT010000382.1:0-11359 GCA_046593855.1 Candidatus Nitrotoga sp.
TGGGCGAGACCACTGCCGCCATCGCCCAGTCGCATCCGCAAAATGATTATCTTGCCCTTGAGGTGCATACCCCGGGTGTAGGCAGTTTGCTCAAACAGATTAAAGAATTGGGCTTGAAAAATATCCGCATCATCCAGCATGATGCAGTTGAAGTGCTACGCGACATGCTGGCGGATAACGTACTGGACGGCGTCCATATTTTTTTCCCCGATCCCTGGCACAAGACACGTCACAACAAGCGTCGTTTAATTCAACCTTCGTTTGTGGCCCAACTGGTGAAGAAAATAAAACCAGGTGGATATATTCATGTCGCTACGGATTGGCAGGATTATGCTGAACAGGTACTCGCCGTGTTGAGCAGCGAAAAATCTCTGGAAAATATAACAGCGAATTATGCTCCGCGCCCGGCCTATCGCCCGCTTACTAAATTTGAACAGCGCGGTCTGCGGCTAGGCCATGGCGTTTGGGACTTGGTGTTCAAAAAGCCCTATCAAAATCCGTAAGTCATCGCGGGCTGATAATTTCACAAAACATTACTTACGCAAAAAAATCTGTAGCAAGTCATTCAAAAAGTGTCGCCCCAACTCGGTCGGTGCAATGCGCTGCAGGTCGCGCTCAAGCAAGCCGCGTTGCTCGGCCTGCTCCAGTTCACGGCGGATCAGCAGCAAGGACAAGCTAGTACGCTCGGCAAATAGCGCATCAGCAAAACCTTGATTCAAGCGCAATGCATTCATCATGAATTCAAACGGCAACTCCTCGCGCTTCACTGTATGTTCGGTCTGCACCGGTACACCCTGCGCTACCTGTTGCAGATAGGCCTGCGGCTGTTTATAACGCACCTGTCGCAGCACCTTGTCCGGGAAGCTCAGCTTGCTGTGCGCGCCCGCGCCGATGCCAAGATAATCGCCAAATTGCCAGTAATTAAGGTTATGCCGTGCCTGTTTTTTAGGCTGCGCAAAAGCCGAGGTTTCGTAATGTTGATAGCCATGCGTGCTGAGTATTTGTTCAATGTCCTGCTGCATGGCGCTGCACAGATCATCGTCCGGCAGGGCTGGCGGATAACGGTGAAAAAGTGTATTCGGTTCCAGCGTAAGGTTGTAGCAGGACAAATGTTGCGGTGCAAACTCCAGTGCGGCATGCACATCCTGTGCCGCTTCCGCCTGCGTTTGCTGCGGCAAGCCGTACATTAAATCCAGATTAATGTTGGCAAAATGCTGCTGCGCAATTTCTATTGCGCGCCGCGCCTCAGTCGCATCGTGGATACGTCCCAGCGCCTTGAGATGAGTATCGTTAAAACTCTGAATGCCGAGCGATAGCCGATTTACACCCGCATCACGAAAGCCTGCAAACTTGTTTGCCTCCACTGTGCCGGGATTTGCTTCCAGCGTGATTTCCGCGCCATGATCCAGCGGCAACAACATACGTACTGTAGCGAGAATTTGCTCCATAGCCTTGGCAGAAAATAGGCTGGGCGTGCCACCACCGATGAACACGGTGTAGACCTTGCGCCCCCAGATTTGCGGCAGCGCCAGCTCAAGATCACGCACTAACGCCGCTACGTATTCCTGCTCTGGCAGAGACTCTCGCGCCTCATGCGAATTAAAATCACAATAAGGGCATTTACGCACACACCACGGAATATGGATGTACAAAGACAACGGTGGTAATGCCTTAAAACTGACCTCTTGCGTCGTGGAGTCGAGTGGGTGTAAAAGGTGAATATTCATGGGTACGATAGGCTCAACTGAAAGGACAGAATATAGAACAGGCAACTTTTGCCGCAGAATGTTTTGGGGGCGTAGAAGCCTTTCGGCAGATTCCAGGCGTGCATGAACAAATCACCTTCGACCCGGCAGAGGTCAGCTACACAATTACTGGAAGTTCACTGACAATGCCATATTCCGACACAGCACAACCGCCAAGGGCCGGAGGTCGGCACACCATACCGCTCTACAATTTTTTGCATTCGCCACAAAAGGAAGCCGCCGCAAACGCCTCAGAAACATAGCAGGGGGAAAGTAAACGGTACGATAAACCAATAGCCACTGAAATCGTAGCGTCCTCCACTTGCTATCCCGCCGAGCAATACCCTCAGCAATATTTGGAAAAACGCGGACAAGGTCACTGCCATTTGAAATGACGGTGCGAACGACTTTTCCTGCTGCTGCGCGCGGCCGAATACCGAGCGTTGTTTGCAATTCCATCATTCTCAATACGCCGCTATTTGCAACTTTTGTAGCAGAATATGCAGTGCCTGTGCACGATGGCTGATCTGCGCCTTCTCGTCGCGGCTCAATTCCGCGCTCATCTTGTTGAGTTGCGGCAACCAGAACAGCGGATCGTAACCAAACCCTCCTTCTCCGCGCATCTGTTGCGCAATTTCGCCATGCCATTCGCCTTCCACAATCAGCGGCTGCGGATCGTCAGCATGGCGCACCAGCACTAGCACACAATAATAATGCGCACGCCGGTCAACCACGCCTTCCATCGCTTGCAACAATTTTTCATTGTTGCGCAAATCCGATTTCGGTTCGCCCGCATAACGCGCGGACAGCACACCCGGTGCACCGCCCAAAGCATCTATGCATAGTCCAGAATCATCCGCCAGGGCAGGCAGGCTACTAATACTACTGACATGGCGCGCCTTGGCCAGAGCGTTTTCAATGAAAGTGCAGTGAGGCTCTTCAGCCTCATCAATGCCCAGTTGCGCCTGCGTCAGTATCTCGATGCTGAGTGACTCAAGTGTTAACTGCAACTCGCACAACTTACCCGGATTGTTGGAGGCAATAACCAGCTTGTGCACAGCGAGTTACTTTCCCAGCGCCGCGCGCTGCATCTCAATTAATTGCGCGATACCAGATTGAGCCAAATTGAGCATCGCATCCATCTCAATGCGGCTAAAAGCATGACCTTCTGCCGTACCCTGCACCTCTATGAAATGCCCGGCACTGGTCATCACCACATTCATATCAGTATCACATTCAGAGTCTTCGGCGTAGTCAAGATCAAGCACCGGCATACCCTGATAAATGCCCACCGAAATCGCAGCGACAAAATCACGTAATGCGTTTTCTTTAATCAACCCTTGCTTGATTAATCCACTAACTGCATCGTGCAAGGCAACAAAAGCACCGGTAATACTGGCAGTGCGCGTACCGCCATCAGCCTGAATTACGTCACAGTCCACCTGGATGGTGCGCTCGCCTAATTGTTTCAAATCCACCACAGAACGCAGACTGCGTCCGATCAGACGTTGGATTTCCTGCGTGCGTCCAGACTGTTTGCCCTTGGCTGCTTCGCGCCCCATGCGGCTACCGGTAGATCGTGGCAGCATGCCGTATTCCGCCGTAACCCACCCCTCACCGGAGCCCTTTTTATGCGGCGGTACACGTTCTTCCACGCTGGCGGTACAAATCACTTTTGTGTCGCCGCATTCGATCAATACCGAACCCTCGGCATGCTTGGTGTAATGACGCGTGATGACAATGGAACGTAGCTGATCAGATTGCCGCTGACTGGGACGCATAAAAATAATCCAGAAAATGAAATGGCACGCATTATAGCTCGTGCCACTACGGCCATCAGAATTAGTCCAATACAATTGTTGCAGACTAGTTAGAATTTATATAACAAAATTCACTATATGCAATCGTCATATAATGCACATACTGCAGCCCAATTCATCTTTCCAGAAAAAACGTAACAAGGCATCAATAAACCACGGCCTTGATTAAAGTTGGAATTGGGTTGAATAACCACCCAAACTAAATAACCTGGAGTCCCAATGATTTTTAGCATGACCGGCTTTGCCACTGCCGCAACGGAACTCGACACCGGATCGCTTGCAGTGGAACTGCGTGCAGTCAATCACCGTTACCTCGACCTCCAGATACGTTTGCCAGACGAGCTGCGCATGCTGGAGCCCATGCTGCGCGAGATCCTTGCTGCGCAGCTGACGCGCGGCAAGGTGGAATGCCGCATCGGCTTTTCCGCACGGCCATCCGTACAAAATCCGGCACAGCTCAATCAGCCCCTTGTACAACAACTGGCTCAATGGAACGACGAGGTGCAGACTATCTTGCCCGAAGCAAATGGCTTGAGCGTCGCCGATGTATTGCGTTGGAATGGCGTACTTCTAAGCGCCTCTTTACCTACCGACACGCTGCAAACCATGGTGCCCGAACTACTGCAACAAGTGCTGCACGAATTCACCGCAGCACGTGGACGCGAAGGTGACAAGTTACAAGAATTTTTGTTGCAGCGCATAGATCAAATCGAAACTTTATGCGCCCTGGTCTCACCGCGCATCCCGACGGCAATTGCGGCATATGAAGAAAGGCTGGTCGCTCGTTTGCGGATAGCGTTGCAAACTGGGGATGACGAACGCGTGCGGCAGGAAATCACACTGTTCGCCAGCAAAATTGATGTGGATGAAGAGTTGTCGCGTCTGCAAACTCATCTGGTAGAAATGAAGCGAGTGCTGGTCAAAGGTTGGACAGTAGGCAAGCGACTGGATTTTCTGATGCAGGAGCTACACCGCGAGGCCAACACGCTAGGTTCAAAGTCCGTCGATGCAGAAGTCTCACGTGCCTCCATGGAAATGAAGCTATTGATTGAACAGATGCGCGAACAAATTCAGAACATTGAATAATAAGTCGAGATGCGCAGTATGTCGCGCTGGCGCAAAACCTTAATACGGAAGGCCCAAGCTCCGGGAAGTAGCGTTGGGTATTGCATTTTCTATACAGGAATTTCTGGCGTAGTAACATGTGTTCGGCAACTTCCTGGGAAGCGGTGAGACTGCACGCGAAGGCAAATTGAGAGCCGAAACCGTAGCCCCCCAGTTTTTAAACTTGTTTGCTGGCCAGCTAAAGCCGTTGAATTAACTATAATGCCGGACATTAAAATCGGACAAGATTATGCTCACAAGACTTCATATTAATGGGTTTAAAAATCTTTTAAATGTAGAAATTGCGTTTGGTCCATTTACTTGTATCGCTGGTACTAATGGCGTAGGCAAATCTAATTTATTCGATGCAATAATGTTTTTGAGGGATTTAACTGATTACTCACTCACGGAAGCTGCTGCGCGGGTACGTGATCCAGCAGGAAGGTCTGGTGATCTGAGAGCAATTTTTCACCAAACGGCTTCCGAGCCTATTCAGGAAATGTCATTTGAAGCAGACTTTGTTGTATCTAAAAATGTCATTGATGATTTTGGAAGGCAGGCAGTTCCCTCAACAACATTTTTGAGATACCACTTGACGCTGAAATACGTCCCAAAAAGCTTGACTACTTTAGAACGCATTGAAATTGTTAAAGAAAATTTAACTTACGTTCAAAAAGGCCATGCGCGTAGATTGCTTGGTTTTCCGCATAGCCCATCATTTCGTGAGTCAATTATTTTTGGGAGCCGATCTACAGATTTAATTTCAACTAAAATCGAAAATGGTCAATCAATTATTAATCTTCATCAAGATGGCAGCCAAGGAAGGCCATTCCGAGTCCCTGCCGCGACATCACCCAAAACCATTCTTGGTGGCATCAATACGGACTCTCATCCTACCGTGCTCGCGGCGCGCCGCGAGATGCAGTCTTGGGCGTTGCTACAGCTTGAACCTAGCGCACTCAGGCAGCCGGATAATTTTTCGGCTGAAGCAAAGGTAAGTTCTAATGGCGCGCATCTACCCTCAACTTTGTTGAGGTTAGATGCTACATCGCATGTCGCTAATCAGTTGGCAACTTTGATACCGGATGTTAAGTCTGTCAGTGTAGATCAAGACGAAGGACGTAGACTTAATACACTGGTTGTAACCAGTAGAGATGGAGTGAGTCATCCTGCTCGTGCTTTATCTGACGGAACGCTAAGATTCTTGGCACTTTCTGTAATGAGTGCTGATCCTGATGCGGGAAGATTACTTTGCCTTGAAGAGCCAGAAAATGGTATACATCCTTCCAGAATTCCTTCCATGCTGAAGTTGCTCGAATCAATTGCAGTCAATCCTCAAGAAGCCGCAGATCGGGGAAGCAATCCTTTACGACAAGTAATTATCAATACACATTCACCTAGCATTGTTAGCTCATTAGAAGACGACACGCTAATTATTTCTCGCTCGGTAAGAGAGCATGGTTCGACAGTAGCCGAGTTCTGTTGTCTTGAAGGAACATGGAGAGCGAAGCGGGAAAAGTCGCTTGTTAAATCAATGCGGGTAATTTCAAAATCGGATTTACTAGCTTATTTGACCGATGAGCCAATAGTCGTGCCACTATTGGCAAAACGCGAAGATATAGTGACAGTAAGAGAGCGTGCCAGGCAATTGGGGTTATTTGACTATGTTTCGAGCGTTTCGAAATAATGGACTTAACCTACACATTGATAACTGATGGATCGTCAGACAGGGTGTTAATTCCTGTAATCAATTGGGCGCTGGATCAAATTGCTGGTGTCAGATACAACTCACAGTATGCAGAGGTCACATTAAGACCTAGTGTTGGTCTATTCCTCCGTGCAGCATCAGCCATCAAGTTTTATGAATGCGATATTTTGTTTGTACATCGCGATGCGGAATCACTTTCAATGACCAGCCGAATTGAAGAAATAAAAAATCAACTTATTAAGTTAGATAAGCCATATATTCCTGTAGTACCCATCCGTATGACTGAAGCTTGGCTGCTTGTTGATGAGCAAGCAATTAGATCAGCCGCAAGTAATCCAAATGGTAAAACCACGCTAAATTTGCCGGGGGTGGACAAACTCGAAGGACTTCCTGATCCGAAGAATGTGTTGTTTGAAAGCCTTAAATTGGCTAGTGAACTTCCACCTGGGCGATTGCGTAAATTTCGACCGGAAACTTGTCGCCATAGAGTTGCAGAATTAATAAGTGATTTTTCTCAATTGAGAAATCTTTCCGGATTTGTGCAATTTGAAAATAGTCTTACTGAAAGCATACAAGCTTTGGCTGGGTAAGTGGCTATGCTAAACCAGTCTTGCTTGAAGCATATGAGTATTACCAAAGGCATTGGAGCCCAATAGATTGGGTTGAATGAAATGAAGCTCAACCACTCACCTTCTACTCCATCACCTATTTGCGCACCCCAATCCGATGCTGCTATCCCCCGCTCAATGTAGCCATGCAATGTTGAATGTAGCCAACAACAGGATAAGTCTCGTAGGTCGAGTTAGCGCAGCGTAACCCGACGATTTGCCTTTGCAGGTTGGCGTTATTTGAGGACAGACCATGCGATGAGATACCGGCGCGCATTCGTTTCGGGTAGTTCATTCTTCTTCACATTGGTGACGGAGAAGCGGCGACCTTTGTTTGCATAGGCGAAGGCTGTGAATATCTTGCTAGGTGCATTTCGCTCGGTGCGCTCCACTCGCCCGTTTGCGCTTGATGCGATAGTGGTTTTGTCCAATCACTTGCATTGCATTTGGACATTGCCGCCTGGGCGACGCGGATTTTTCCACTTGCTGGCGGCTGGTTAAAATAGGGTTCACCAAGCATTGCGACCCAGCGTTACGTCCCGCACCAAGCGGTGTACAGACGAGAAGGCAGGAGCAGGCGTTATGGCAGCATCGTTATTGGGAACATATGCTGCGAGACGAAGCCGATTTCGAGCGCCATGTGGAATACATCCATTACAATCCGGTGAAGCACGGGTATGTGGCATCGCCCTTGGAGTGGCCGCATTCCAGTTTCCTGCGATATGTCGAGGCAGGGGTTTATAAGGCGGGCTGGGGGCAGGGACAGCTGGATGTTGAGGATGTTGAGTATGAATGAGGGAAAAGTCGGGTTACGCTACGCTAATCCGACCTACGAAGCTGGATGCGCAACCTTTCAGGGAAATTTACCTCGTTCCGTCTGCAAACGTCAAAGTATCGCTTCTATCCGGATTTCCTCTGCCAGCTTGTTGATGGGCGAGTACTGGCTGTGGAATACAAGAGCGCTCACCTATGGACGGATGCAGAGGAAAAGCGTGCAGTCGGTGCAGTATGGGCGTCGCGAAGTGGTGGGCGCTTCCTGTTCGTCATGCCGACGGAGGGCGATTTTTCCGTGATCTCAAAAATAGTAAAGCCAGTGACATGACAGCACTACGCTGCACACAAAAACTGTTGACGGCAATGAAGGTAAAACCCGCCGCACCGTCTTCGCCCGGCAGCAATGTTTTGGGCGACTGGTCGCTGAATCTGCTGCATGTGCGCCCAAGCAAGCTGGTGCTGGCAATGAGCGAGCATGACCGCTTTGCTCTGGTGCTGGAAGCTGCGCCTTATGCCACGCTGCCACAGCGTTTGGTGGCGGCGTTGTTTGCGCAACTGCTTACCATTGGCGTTCCTCTCGATGTGGCGCGGCGCGAGTGCGAAGCCATGCAGCCGCTGACTATTACTGCAACAACTCCTTATCCCAATCGCTTGAGCCTTCAGGCAAATCTGAAGGATTACGCTTGGCTGACGGAGTTAATGTGGGAAGAACGCGGTAAGTCGCTTGCCGAAATTAACGCGCGCTTGGCAGACCATATTGTCGGCATCAATAACAAATTACAGTTTCCAAAGAAACTGGTGCTTGCCGCCCTCACTGAGTAGTGCGACATTTCCGTCGGAGCGGACTTGCCCGTGATAGTCGATAGCCGCATCGCAGCCATGCACATTTACCCTATCTCAGTACGGTCGAATTCACTGTCCAACGAAATCGTTCGCTCGGTTCTTTTAAGCACTTAATCGTAACGTCTCTGGTCATCAAAAATAAGGTGATGCTATAAGAGGTCATAATATTGTAATTAATATCGGCTACCATATTCACGCAGCGATACCACGAAACATTGCGCGCTGCTTAACCCCTTGGACTCTATGATTGTCAGCAGCTGTCACATTAACTAAAATTCTCAAAATTATCTGCGACAGGTTTAGGAAGTTTTTTGATCTAACTGACTTTCATGCGCAGTCTGGTAACTATAAATGAACCGTACAGCAAGTAAAAATTTTCGCTCACAGCATTTTATTAATCGTGAACTAGGTCAGCTTGAGTTCAACCAGCGCGTGTTGGCGCAAGCAGAAAATGCCAGCATCCCGATTCTGGAACGTCTGAAATACCTATGTATTGTCAGCAGCAATCTGGATGAATTTTTTGAAATCCGTGTCGCCGGGTTGAAGGAACAAATTAATCTTAAAAGTGTTGCATCCGGGCCAGACGGCATGAATGCGCGCCAGACACTCAAGCGAGTACGCGAACAGGCGCATCGTCTTATCGAGCGTCAATATCGCATACTGAACAGTGACATTCTGCCCGTACTGGATATGCATAGTATCCGTTTCCTGCGCCGCACTAGCTGGAATGACACTCAACGCGCCTGGATCAAAAACTTCTTTTTGTGTGAAGTGATGCCGGTTCTTACCCCAATTGGCCTCGATCCATCGCACCCTTTTCCTCGTGTGCTTAATAAAAGTTTGAATTTTGCAATCGAGCTGGTCGGCAAAGATGCCTTTGGGCGCAATTCTGCCAAGGCCATAGTGCAGGCGCCGCGCATATTGCCGCGCACCATCTTGCTGCCCTCTGAAATTAGCGGATGTGCGCATGGTTTTGTATTTCTTTCTTCTATTTTGCATGCCCATGTAGGTGAGCTGTTCGGCGGAATGGAGGTATTGAGCTGTCACCAGTTCCGGGTTACGCGAAATAGCAATCTGTTTATAGACGAGGAAGAGGTGAAAAATCTACGTATCAGTTTACAGGGTGAACTGCCGCAGCGGCACTTTGGTAATGCTGTACGCCTGGAAGTTACAGACAATTGTTCGCCACAGGTAGCCACGTATTTGTTGCAGCAATTCGAGCTGGGACAAGATGACCTGTATCGCGTAGATGGCCCGGTCAACTTGGTGCGCCTGATGGGCATCCCCGACCAGGTAGCGCGTGATGACCTGAAATTCCCTACTTTTACGCCTGGCATACCCAGCGACTTGCTGAAGAAAGGTGCGGATATGTTCAAAGTCATCCGCAAGAACGATGTACTGCTGTATCACCCCTTCCAGTCGTTCAAACCTGTCATCCATCTTATACAGCAGGCCGCCGCCGACCCAAGTGTAGTTGCCATCAAACAGACCGTGTACCGCACCGGTGTCGATTCTGAATTAATGGAAGCACTCGTCACCGCTGCCAATTATGGTAAAGAAGTGACGGTAGTCGTTGAGCTACTGGCGCGTTTTGATGAAGAAGCCAACATCAACTGGGCAAGCCGTTTGGAAGAAGTAGGGGCACATGTGGTGTATGGCGTTGTTGGGCACAAAACACATGCCAAGATGTTGATGGTGGTTCGGCGTGAGGATGGCAAGCTGCGCCGTTATGTACATCTGGGCACCGGTAATTATCATCCACGCACTGCACGGCTTTATACGGACTTTGGCCTATTCACGAGCAATGAGCAAATGTGTGCAGACGTCAATGAGGTGTTTACACAACTGACCGGTCTGGGCAAAGCGAATAAATTAAATTATTTGTGGCAATCGCCTTTTTCATTACATAGCCACATTATGCGCGCTATTCAGAATGAAACTAAACTCGCCAAGGCAGGTAAGCGTGCGCACATTATCGCCAAAATGAACGCGTTACTTGAACCAGAAATCATCAGGGCGCTGTACGAAGCATCACAGGCTGGGGTGAAGGTGGATCTTATTGTACGCGGAGTATGTGCGCTGCGTCCGGGCGTGCCGGGACTATCCGAAAATATCCGTGTGCGCTCGATAATCGGCCGTTTTTTGGAACATACGCGCATATTCTATTTTCGCAATAATCTGGCGCATAACGTGTATCTGAGCAGTGCCGATTGGATGGATCGCAATTTCTTTCGTCGGATAGAAGTGTGTTTTCCCGTGCTCGACAAGAAGCTGAAAAAACGTGTGATCGATGAAGGACTGAAAGCGTATATGCAGGATAACTTTCAGGCTTGGGAAATGAATTCCGATGGGCATTATCGAGCGAAGACTCCTGGCCGTTATGTACTGAAATGCGCGCAATCTTCATTATTGCAACAACTAGCCCAATCTGCGGCGCATAAGACTGTATAAGCCATTTTTTATCTAAGTGATTATTGTATTTTGCAGATAACGTTCTTGAATAGGGTTTGATGCCAGTTCTGCGGGGACACCGCGTCATTGCATAGATGATGACTTTGTTCTTCCGCGATACTTTCATGCTCCGCAAACTCGTTAACGTTCTCGAATGTAAAGGATTGACATTTATCCTAGTCAATACCCAAAAATGCTCAGCCACATCCATTAAACCAATAGCCTGTTTTTCTAGGTAATAATAAACGAAGCATTAATCTCGCCATCAGTCCCGCGACCTTAAAACACCCCACGCAATCGAACAGC
>JBKJQT010000024.1:0-4597 GCA_046593855.1 Candidatus Nitrotoga sp.
CAAGCTGAAGGCGTTCAAGTTGATGAGTGTGGCTGGTGCTTATTGGCGCGGCGATCAACGCAACGCCATGTTGCAGCGTATCTATGGTACAGCTTGGGCTAAGAAGGAAGATCTTGATGCCTACCTACACCGCTTGGAAGAGGCGGAAAAACGTGATCATCGAAAACTGGCCAAGCAGCTCAATTTGTTCCACATGCAGGACGATGCGCCCGGCATGGTGTTTTGGCATCCGAATGGCTGGGCGATCTGGCAGGTAGTCGAGCACTACATGCGCATCAAGTTCCGCGAGTATGGTTATCAGGAAGTGCGTACTCCAACTATGATGGATCGCACCCTCTGGGAAAAATCTGGGCATTGGGAAAATTATCACGACAATATGTTTACTACCCATTCAGAGGCGCGGGATTTTGCGGTGAAGCCGATGAACTGTCCGGGACACGTACAGATTTTCAATTATGGCCTGCGCAGTTATCGCGAGTTACCCTTGCGACTGGCCGAATTTGGATCCTGTCATCGTAACGAGCCGTCTGGTTCTCTGCATGGTTTGATGCGTGTGCGTGGTTTTACCCAGGATGATGCACATGTTTTCTGTACTGAACGTCAGATCGAAAGTGAAGTAGCGGATTTCATCGTGATGTTGCAAAAGGTGTACGCAGACTTTGGTTTTAATGATGTTTTGGTAAAACTTTCTACTCGTCCAGAGAAACGTGTTGGTGCCGACGAAACTTGGAACAAGGCGGAGGCAGCACTGGCTGCGGCATTACGTCAGAATAATTTAGAATTTGAATTGCAACCCGGTGAGGGGGCATTCTATGGGCCGAAAATAGAATTTTCTTTGAAAGATACGCTCGGGCGTGTGTGGCAATGCGGCACCATTCAGTTGGATTTTAATCTTCCGGTACGCTTGGGCGCGGAATATGTAGATGAGGACAATACTCGCAAAGCGCCAGTGATGCTGCATCGCGCTATTTTGGGTTCGTTAGAACGTTTTATGGGGATTCTTATCGAACACCACGCTGGAGCCTTTCCGCTGTGGTTGTCGCCGGTGCAGATGGTAGTGGTGAATATCTCGCAGGCCCAAGATGGTTATGCTACTCAAGTTGCTGAAACCTTGCGAGCAGCCGGGTTTCGTGTGCACTTGGATTTGCGCAATGAGAAAATTACCTATAAAATACGAGAATATAGCTTACAGAAATTGCCTTATATACTGGTAGTCGGTGATAAGGAAATGGCTGCTGAATTGGTAGCCGTGCGAACCAGAAAAGGTGAGGATCTTGGGCAGATGTCGATGGCGGTGTTATTACAACACCTGCAATTGGAACTGCAAGCGGGTAGTACGGTTTAATTTTTTAATGGAGAAACTGCAATAGCTCAGGATAAAGAACAACGCCTCAACGAGCAAATAACAGCACCTCAGGTGCGGCTGGTTGGTGTAGAAGGGGAGCCACTTGGTGTTGTGGCAGTTGCGGAAGCGTTACGCTTGGCTGAAGAGGCCGATTTGGATCTGGTGGAAGTTGCACCGATGGCGGAGCCTCCAGTTTGCCGTATCATGGATATTGGCAAGTTTAAGTATGCTGAGAGCAAGAAACAGCATGAGGCTAAGCTTAAACAAAAACAGATTCAGATTAAGGAAGTTAAGTTTAGGCCAGGTACGGATGATGGTGATTACAATATCAAATTACGAAACTTAACCCGATTTCTGGGGGAAGGTGATAAGACCAAAATTACGTTACGTTTTCGTGGGCGTGAGATTGCACATCAGGGTATTGGCATGCAAATGATGGAGCGGGTTATGGCTGATCTTGGAGAGCACGGTACCGTGGAGCAGTATCCTAAAATGGAAGGTCGTCAGATGGTGATGGTATTGGCGCCGAAGAAAAAATAATTTAATGTGGTAAATCCGGCTTTGCCGGGGTCGATATTTTTGACACTGCTCTGGTTAAGGGACTTATCAGAGTAGCTTAGCAGTAAACAGTCCCAAATAAGTGATCCCAGGTTCTTAAGTGTTTCTGCCAGAAACCTCCTGGTGTCATCAAATAAAGGAGTTGTTATGCCTAAAATGAAAACAAAAAGTGGTGCTGCAAAGCGCTTCAAAGTGCGGGCAGGCGGCAGTATCAAGCGCGCACAAGCATTCAAACGCCACATCCTGACCAAAAAAACCACCAAGAGTAAGCGTCAATTGCGAGGTACTACCGAAGTTCACGCAAGCAACACGGCGTCTATTCGCGCCATGATGCCCTACGCATAAGGAGTAAACATGCCAAGAGTTAAACGTGGTGTAACGGCGCGAGCGCGCCATAAGAAAGTTTTAGATCTGGCCAAGGGTTATCGTGGCCGCCGTAAAAACGTCTATCGTATTGCCAAAGAAGCAGTAATGAAGGCTGGTCAATACGCCTATCGTGATCGTCGACAACGCAAGCGCCAGTTCCGTACGTTGTGGATTGCACGTATCAATGCGGCGGCACGCGAGCAAGGACTGAGCTACAGTGTGTTCATGAACGGTCTGAAGAAGGCTGCAATTAGTATCGACCGCAAGGTGTTGGCGGATATTGCGGTATTTGATAAGCTTGCCTTCATACAGATCGTCGGACAAGCCAAAGCTAGCCTCGGCGTTTAAGCGCAAGCTAAACCACATTCAAGAGGCGTTTGGCGCCTCTTTTTTGTTTTTATAAGGTCGTTCAAGTTATATGCTTGATTAGGAATTAATTTTTCCGAGCGACTTTCTCGCAGTTTGCGATCTCGGCCCGATTACACCACTAACCTTTCTGTCTCCCTGTCAGGGTAGATTTATAATAAATAATTGTCATGCAAGAACTTGAGAAAATTCTCGACGAAGCACTGCAACAGTTTGCTGCGATTGAACAGGCAGCGGAATTGGAGCAAGCTAAGGCCCGCTATCTAGGCAAGGAAGGCCGTTTGAGTGCGTTGTTGAAAGGTCTCGGCAAACTGTCTGCCGAAGAGCGCCCAGCAGCAGGAGTTCGGATCAATCGGGTCAAGCAGGGCATCGAAAGTGCCTTGCAGAAAAGACGCGAGGCACTGCAGTATAACCAGTTACAGCTTAAACTTAAGGCGGAGGCACTGGATGTCACCCTACCGGGCAGAGGGCTGGGGTGTGGTGGGTTGCATCCAGTCACGCGCACGCTTGAGCGCATTGAGAACCTGTTTCATTCACTCGGTTTTACTGTTGCATCTGGTCCGGAAATCGAGAGCGATTTTTATAACTTTACAGCGCTCAATATTCCGGAGAATCACCCAGCGCGTGCTATGCATGACACGTTTTACATCGACCAGAAGCATGTATTGCGCACCCACACTTCGCCGGTGCAAATCCGGTATATGGAAAATAATGCACCTCCATTGAAAATTATTGCGCCGGGGCGAGTTTACCGCTGCGATTCAGATGTGACCCATTCGCCCATGTTTCATCAGGTGGAAGGCCTGTGGATTGATGAGGATGTGAATTTCTCTATGCTAAAGGGTGTGCTGTCGAATTTTATGCAATGTTTCTTCGAGCGCGATGACCTGCAGGTTCGCTTTCGTCCTTCATTTTTTCCATTTACCGAGCCGTCGGCAGAGATGGACATCCAGTGTGTGCAGTGCAATGGCAAGGGGTGTCGTGTGTGCAGCCATACTGGCTGGCTGGAGGTGTTAGGCAGCGGTATGGTGCATCCGAATGTGCTGCAGCACGTCAATATTGATAGCGAAAAGTATTTGGGTTTTGCCTTCGGCCTTGGGGTCGAGCGCTTGGCGATGTTGCGCTATAGCGTGGCTGATCTGCGCCTATTCTATGAAGGTGATTTACAATTTCTGAAGCAATTCAACTAGCATGAAATTTTCCGAGCATTGGTTAAGATCTTGGATTGATCCCGAGTTTTCCACTTATGAGCTGGCTCATGCGTTGACCATGGCTGGTCTGGAAGTGGAAGCGCTGGAATCAATCGCGCCTGTATTCAACAATGTAGTGGTGGCGGAAGTATTGGAGGTGATCAAACATCCCAATGCGGATCGACTCAGTGTGTGCCAGGTCAATGTAGGTGAGGCTGCGCCGCTGAGTATCGTTTGCGGCGCACCCAATGTTGCCGTTGGAATAAAAGTGCCTTGCGCGCGCATCGGCGCGGTATTGCCGGATAACTTTGTTATAAAGCAAGCAAAGGTGCGCAATGTCGATTCCTTCGGTATGTTGTGCTCTGCCAGTGAGCTGGGTTTGGCCGATGAAAGCCAGGGCCTGTGGTTGTTGCATGAGGATGCGCCGGTGGGAAGGGGGCTACGCGAATATCTGGAACTAGACGATATGCTGTTCACTTTGAAGCTTACACCCAACCGCAGTGATTGCTTAAGCATGGTGGGCGTGGCGCGGGAAGTGGCGGCGATTACCGGCGGCACATTGAATGCGTTGCAAGTTGATCCCGTTCCGTCGAGTTTGACTGAAACTTTAGCGGTAAATATTGATGCTCCCGAAGCTTGCCGGTTATATTGTGGCCGCATCGTGCGCAGTGTGAATTCCGCTGCTGCGACGCCATTATGGATGATGCGCCGTCTGGAGCGCGGCGGGTTGCGCTGTATCAATGCGGTGGTAGATATTACCAATTACGTCATG
>JBKJQT010000159.1:0-5995 GCA_046593855.1 Candidatus Nitrotoga sp.
ACTGCCTGGCTTATATGCCACGGGGAATTTTGCGCATCAACACCCTTTCCCCCCTCAAGGCTTCTCACGTTTATGGGAGCGGGTTTGGGGAGAGGAGTTGAGTAACCAGAGGCGCTAAAACTATTGCGTGCCACTATACGTGGCGATATCCAGTGCAATAGCTCGTCCGGCAACTCGCGCAGAAAACTGGACATCAAGTTGTAATTCACCTGACCATGCAACATGCGGCTTTGTGCAAAGGTTAGATACAGTCTGCGCCGTGCACGTGTGATAGCCACATACATCAGGCGGCGTTCTTCATCTATTCCAGCATCCGCCATGCGGCTGTTGTGGTGCGGGAATAAGCCCTCTTCCAGTCCACCCATGAATACAGTATGGAATTCTAAACCTTTGGATGAGTGTACCGTCATCAGGTTTAGCGCATCCGCGTTAGCTTCCGCTTGACTTTCACCTGATTCAAGCGCGGCATGAGTGAGGAAGGAAGTAAGGCTGTCGTCCTCATGCTCATGTACAAACAGTGTCGCGGCATTGATCAGCTCATTGAGATTTTCCAGCCGTTCCTGAGCCTCGCGTTGTTTAACACCCGTTTCATTTTGATAATGTACAAGCAACCCGCTGTGCAGAAGTATATGATCGATGACTTCCGGCAACGGCAGTTCACGCGTGGCACCGACCATCATTTCGATTAAGGCTACAAACGTCGCCACCTTGCCGCCCGTATGTTTTGCCACCTGCCACAGGCTGACATTTTGCGCACGCGCCGCTTCCTGTAATTGTTCGATAGTGCGCGCGCCGATGCCGCGCGTGGGGAAGTTTATGATGCGTAGTAGCGCGTTATCGTCACCCGGGTTTTGTATCAGGCGCAGATAAGCCAGCGCATGCTTGATTTCCTGTCTTTCGAAAAACCTTAGTCCGCCATACACGCGATAGGCCACTCCTGCCGACACCAATGCATGTTCGATGACGCGCGACTGAGCATTGGAACGGTATAACACGGCCATCTCGGCCAGATGAATGCCTTCGCGGTTGAGTTGGCGCGCTTCGTCAACAATGAATCTGGCTTCTTCCGCATCGGTGGGTGCCTCATACACACGTAATGGCTCACCTTTGTTTTCCGAGGTCCATAAATTCTTGCCAAGACGGCTGCGATTATTCTTGATTAGTGCATTGGCGGCATCAAGGATGTTGCCGTGCGAGCGATAGTTCTGCTCCAGTTTGATCACATTCTGCACATGAAAATCGCGCGTCAGTTCCTGCATGTTGCCAACATTTGCGCCACGAAAGGCATAAATAGACTGGTCGTCGTCGCCCACCGCAAACAAGGCATTGTGTTGCCCAGTCAATAATTTGAGCCATTGATACTGCAAACGGTTGGTGTCCTGAAATTCATCCACCAGAATGTGACGGAAGCGTGCCTGATAATGATCCCGTAACGGTTGATTGCGCGCCAGCAATTCGTAGCAACGCAACAGCAACTCGGAAAAGTCCACCACGCCTTCGCGCTGGCACTGCTCATCATAAGCAGCAAAAATTTCCACCTTGCGGCGGGTGTAGGGATCAAAGGCTTCCACCTCATGCGCGCGTAGACCCTGCTCCTTGTTGCCGCTGATAAAACTCTGAACCTCGCGCGGTGGATATTTTTCGTCATCCGCATTGAGTACTTTCATTAACCGCTTGATGGTAGCAAGCTGGTCGGCGCTATCCAGAATCTGGAAAGTCTGTGGCAACACGGCTTCCCGGTGATGGGCGCGCAACATGCGATTACACAGCCCATGAAAAGTGCCCATCCATAGTCCGCGTATGTTGATCGGCAGCATAGCGGACAAACGCAAGAGCATCTCCTTCGCTGCTTTGTTAGTGAAGGTGACGGCCAGGATGCCATGCGGGCTGACTTGCCCGGTGCTGATCAGCCAGGCGATTCGTGTGGTTAGCACTCGTGTCTTGCCGCTGCCCGCACCGGCCAGGATTAGCGCCGATTGTTCCGGCAAGGTTACGGCAGCGCGTTGTTCTGGATTAAGGCCAGATAGAAAATCCATTATGTATCCGTAAACAAAACGGGGAACCAGAAGCTATGCCTGATTCCCCGCTAACATCAAATTATAAAAAGTTATTTATTTCTGTTCTGCAGCATCTCATGCATGATTGGAGCCAGAATCACTTCCATCGCCAAGCTCATTTTGCCACCGGGTACTACAATGGTATTTGAGCGTGACATGAATGAACATTGAATCATATCAATAAGGTATGAAAAATCCACACCCTGAGGATCGCGGAAACGAATCACGACAAAACTTTCGTCCGGTGTAGGGATATCACGTGCAATGAAAGGGTTGGAAGTATCCACCGTAGACACGCGCTGAAAGTTAATATCAGTACGTGAAAATTGTGGTGTGATGAAGTTAATATAGTCCGGCATGCGGCGCAGGATGGTATCCACCGTCGCTTCAGCGGAATAGCCACGCTCAGCTTGATCACGATGGATTTTCTGTATCCATTCCAGATTGACGATGGGAACCACGCCGATGCTCAAATCAACATGCTTGGCTGCATCCACGGTATCGGTCTTCACCATGCCGTGCAAACCTTCGTAAAACAGTAGGTCGGAACCGGCCGCAATATCTTCCCACGGGGTAAATTGACCCGGGTTCAAGCTGGTATTCAAGCGTGCATTTAAGTCCTTCGCTTCAGCATCGCTATGAATGTAATAGCGGTGCTTACAGGAACCGGTTTCGCCATAAGACTTGAAGGTCTCTTCGATTTTATCGAAATGATTGGCTTCGGGTCCAAAATGGCTAAAAGAATGATTGCCTGTCTTGCCAGCTTCAGCCACGGCAGCCCGAAATTCCATGCGGTCCAGGCTGTGCAGGCTGTCACCCTCAATCACGGCGGCATTTATGTGCTCACGGCGGAAAATATTTTCAAAAGCGCGTTTGGCGGTAGTAGTGCCGGCGCCCGATGAACCGGTCACAGCAATCACGGGGTGCTTGCGGGACATAGTAAAACTCTCCTGAAGGATATTAAAAAATTATTTCGGCGGCATTCTAGCAGAACCTTGCATCTCGAGGCATTTTAACGTACCGATATGGTAAGTCTTCTTTGTTAGTTCTTTGTTAGTTCGCGTCTGTCAGTTGGCGCGCAGCTTGGGCAGGATTATGCCGGTATAATGTCGACTGGACGAACTAACGTAGAAATTAAAATGCAACAGGATTATAAACCGAAAAATATCGAAGTTGTCGCGCAACAATTTTGGGGGAAGAAGCTGAGCTTCCGCGCGGAGGACCAATCTGAAAAACCCAAATATTATTGTCTGTCGATGTTTCCTTACCCCTCCGGCAAGCTGCATATGGGGCATGTGCGTAACTATACCATCGGTGATGTGCTATCGCGTTATCACCGCATGAAGGGCTTTAACGTGATGCAGCCGATGGGCTGGGATGCCTTTGGTCTGCCCGCTGAAAATGCTGCCTTGTCCAACAATGTACCGCCCGCCGCGTGGACTTATTCCAATATTGACGTCATGCGCACGCAGCTACAGAGTCTGGGATTTGGTATCGACTGGTCGCGCGAGGTGACAACATGCAAACCGGATTATTACCGTTGGGAACAATGGTTGTTCACACGCCTGTTTCAAAAAGGGCTGATTTACAAGAAGACGTCTTCGGTAAACTGGGATCCGGTCGATCACACAGTGCTGGCCAACGAACAGGTGATTGATGGGCGTGGCTGGCGTTCTGGCGCGCTGGTGGAAAAACGCGACATCCCGATGTATTTCATGCGCATTACTCAATATTCTGAGGAGTTGCTTGCCGACCTGGATCAGTTGGAAGGTTGGCCGGAACAGGTTAAGACCATGCAGCGCAACTGGATCGGTAAGAGCTACGGTGTGCGTTTCGCTTTCCCTTATCAACTGGATGGCAAGCAGGACAACTTGTGGGTTTATACCACACGTGCCGATACCATCATGGGTGTTACTTTCGTTGCAGTCGCTGCTGAGCATCCTCTGGCAACTCGCGCTGCGCAAGGCAATCCCGTGCTTACTGTATTCATTGAAGAATGCAAGCATCGCGGCGTGGCGGAAGCCGATATCGCGACGATGGAAAAGAAGGGCATAGACACTGGCTTGAAGGTCACCCATCCGCTCACCGGCGAACAAGTGCCGGTATGGAT
This sequence comes from Candidatus Nitrotoga sp., assembly GCA_046593855.1. Taxonomy (GTDB): domain Bacteria; phylum Pseudomonadota; class Gammaproteobacteria; order Burkholderiales; family Gallionellaceae; genus Nitrotoga. The sequence continues at coordinate 4,168 of JBKJQT010000159.1, forward strand.
AGGCAACTATGTACTGATGGGCTACGGTGAAGGCGCGGTGATGGCAGTGCCTGCGCATGACGAACGTGATTTTGGCTTTGCCAAGAAATATGACTTGCTGATCAAACAAGTGATTACCAAAGGCCGTCAAGATGGCTTTGGTGACGGTAGCGGGTATGGCGGTGGCACAGGTTCAGGAGCTGGGTCTGAAGACGGTAGCGGAACGGGTGACGGAGGTATCGATACTCCATTCACTACTGTTCGATGGCAAGAATGGTACGGAAGCAAAATAATGGGTGTTTGTATCAACTCAGGAAAATATGACGGTCTCGGTTATACCTCAGCCGTGGACTCCATCGCTTCCGATCTCGCCGTCAAAGGTCTGGGCGAAAAGAAAGTGCAATTCCGCCTGCGTGACTGGGGTATCTCGCGCCAGCGTTACTGGGGCTGTCCGATCCCGATTATCCACTGCCAAGTCTGCGGCGATGTGCCAGTGCCGGATGAGCAATTACCTGTTGTGTTACCGGAGAACGTAACCATCACCGGCACTGGATCACCGCTGTCGAAGATGCCGGAATTCTACGCATGCACTTGCCCGCAATGCGGCGGCGCCGCAAAGCGCGAGACCGACACGATGGACACCTTCGTCGAATCTTCCTGGTATTACGCGCGCTACACCAGTCCCGGTTGCACCACGGGCATGGTAGACGAACGTGCCCGGTACTGGTTGCCCGTTGATCAATACGTCGGCGGAATTGAGCATGCCATCCTGCATTTGCTGTATGCGCGTTTTTTTAACAAGTTGATGCGCGATGCGGGGTTGTTCGGTGAGACTGTCCTTACCTCAGTATCACAGGGAAAAGAAGGACAAACGCTGCGGCCAAAATCCGTTGCTGAACCGTTTACCAACTTGCTAACGCAAGGCATGGTGATCGCGCCGACTTTTTTTCGTGAAGGCGCGGCGGGCAAAAAATTGTGGATTAATCCTGCCGAGGTGGACATAGAAACAGACTCGCGTGGGCGCCCGGTTGGTGCCAAGTTGCGTTCCGACGGTCAGCCGGTGGTTATCGGCGGCACAGAAAAAATGTCCAAGTCCAAAAACAACGGCGTAGACCCACAAGTCATCATTGACCAATATGGCGCTGACACTGCGCGCTTCTTTATAATATTTGCAGCGCCGCCTGAGCAAACGCTGGAATGGTCTGACGCCGGCGTGGAAGGCGCGTTCCGTTTCCTGAGACGGGTATGGAATTTTGCTTACTCAAATAAAAACGAGATTTGGGTTTACCAAAGTCGCAGCAAACAAGTGTCCGATGAATATTGCTTGAAGGCATTGAATAATGAGCAAAGGGATGTTTATAGAGAGATGCATATAGCACTTAAACAAGCAAATTTTGACCTGCAACGGCTGCAATTCAATACCGTTGCATCAGCTTGCATGAAAATTTTGAAAGCGTTAGAACAACAAATGGTCATCGTTACGCCTGATATGAATACAAAAGCAGTTGCCATTGCAAATGGATTTAGTATCCTGCTGCGTCTGCTTTCCCCTATTGCACCACACATCACGCAAACACTCTGGCAAGAATTGGGTTACGGCGATGATATTCTGTCCGCTCCTTGGCCAGAAGTGGATGAAGCCGCATTAATACAAGACGAAATTGAACTGATCATTCAAGTCAATGGAAAGTTGCGCGGTAAGTTGCGCGTTGCGAAAGATGCCGATCATGCCATGCTCAAACAGCTGGCTTTAACCTATCCGTCCGTTGAAAAATTATTAGCTGGCCAAGCTGCTAAAAAAATCATAGTGGTACCTGGGCGCTTGATCAACGTAGTAATCTAACCTATG
>JBKJQT010000200.1:0-4280 GCA_046593855.1 Candidatus Nitrotoga sp.
GAATAATGCGCGCGGCAATTTTTGCCCTGTATCGACATGCCTGGTCAAGTCTTGCAGTACATTCCACTCCCAGCAGAAGTTTTCCATAAACTGGCTGGGCAATTCCACTGCGTCCCATTCCACACCGTTGATGCCGGACACACCAAGATCTTCCACTTGCGTTAGCAAATGGTGCAGGCCATGGCCGAATTCATGAAACAGGGTAATGACTTCATCATGCGTGAAGAGTGCGCGTCTGTCTCCTACCGGTGCAGCAAAATTGCAATTAAGGTAGGCGACTGGTGTTTGCATGCCAGCCGCAATGCGTCGGCGCGTGATGGCATCATCCATCCACGCGCCGCCGCGTTTGCTGCTGCGTGCATACAAATCGAGATAAAACTGACCCACTAATCTGCCATCACTGTCCAGGATATCGTAAAAACTCACTGTTGAATGCCACAGTGGCGCTGGTGCAGAGCGGACGGTTAAGCCGTATAAAGTTTCTACCAATTTGAACATACCTTCCAGCACTCTATCTTCCGGGAAATATTGCTTCACTTCCTGTTCAGAAAAAGCATAGCGTTGTTGGCGTAAATGTTCACTGGCGTAGCTGACATCCCATGCCTGCATATCTGTTATGTGGAGTTGTGTGCGGGAAAATTCACGCAACTCTGTCAGATCTCGTTCGGCGAAAGGTCGTGCGCGTTGCGCCAATTCACCCAAGAAGTCTTGTACCTGTTGCGGCGTGCTCGCCATCTTAGTTGCCAGCGACAACTCTGCAAAATTGGAAAATCCTAGCAGATGTGCTTCTTCGCTGCGCAGTTTTAGAATCTGCTTCATCAACGGCGTGTTATCCCATTCCGGCTTGGATTGATCTTCGGCTGAAGCGTTCGACGAAAGTTCGCTGGCGCGGGTGCTGTTTGCAGTGTACATACGCTCGTGTAGCGCACGGTTATCCGCGTATTGCATGATCGGGCCATAAGAAGGAGCTTTCAGGGTGAATAACCAACCCGTTTTGCCTTCCTCTTGCGCTGCTTCGGCAGCAACCTGACGCTCGTCTGCTGGAATACCGGACAACTGTGCTTCCTCTTCAACCAGACATGTGTAAGCGTTAGTGGCATCCAAAATATTGTCGGAAAAACGCGAGCACAACGTGGAAAGCTCCTCCTGAATGACAAGAAAGCGCTCCTTTTGTGTCTCCAGTAATTCAGCCCCGCCAAGGCGAAAGTCACGTAATTGATTCTCAATAATTTTCTGACGTGCCGCATTCAAAGTCGCAAATTCTGCGCTGGTGTGTATGGCTTTCACCTTCTGAAACAGTGCGAGATTTTGCGCCAGCTCGGCGTAATACTGCGTAATCTTAGGCAAATTGGCATTGTATACTTCGCGCAGAGGTGTCGAGTTCATTACTGCATTCAAGTGTGAAACCTGCCCCCATGATCGCGACAAGCGTTCGTTGGCATCCGCTAAAGGTTGTATGAAATTATCCCAAGTGGGGGCAGATACATCGGCCAATAGTCGCTCGCATAGTTCACGATTTTCAGCTAGAAGTTGATCAAGCGCCGGCGCAACGTGTTTTGAGCGGATTTCCTCAAAACGTGGCAAACCGGAAAAATAAAGTAATGGATTCATCTTAAAAATAATCTTTCATTTATGTTTCATTAATGGCCTGCTAAAAGGCAGATTCAAGTACGGATCGTAGCAGATCCGTCATGAAGAAAGGCAATTGCGCTAACTCAAAATAACTGCTGTTTCGCCATCGACATGCAGCATTTTTCTTTGAGTAAAATTTCGAATTCATTGGCCGGGATAGGCATACTGAAAAAGTAGCCCTGCATTTCGTCACATTGATGCAAGGACAGGAAGGATTTCTGTTCATCGGTTTCGACCCCCTCAGCGATTACTTTGAGTCCCAGATCATGCGCCATAGAAATGATGATCTTGGCGATTATCGCGTCATCCCGGTTGGTATTGATGTCGCGCACGAATGACTGGTCTATCTTAAGAAAGTTTATTGGAAAATGCTTGAGATAATTCAGGCTTGAATAGCCGATACCGAAATCGTCAATCGAGAGTTTCACCCCGATCGCCCGAAATTGAGAGAGTGTAACTATGGCCGCCTCCACATTCTGCATGACCATGCTTTCGGTCAGTTCCAGCTCAAGATAGGAGGGATCCAGTTCAGAATCTTTCAAAATACGGGTAACTATTTCCACCAGATCATGCTGTTTGAACTGGCGCGCCGAAAGGTTGACTGCGATGCTTACTGGCTTTAATCCAGCAAGCTGCCACGCTTTATTCTGGTCACAGGCAGTGCGCAACACCCATTCCCCGAGCGGCACTATCAGGCCAGATTCCTCCGCCACCGGGATGAACTTGGTCGGGTAAAGTAAACCTTGGACGGGATGTTGCCAGCGCACCAATGCTTCCATGCCGGTGATTTCGCCGCTAGCTAAATCCACTCGCGGCTGATAATGGAGTACAAATTCCTGTCGATTAATTGCTTGTCTCAGGTCGTTTTCCAGCGTTAGCCGTTCTAGTGCCTTGGCGTTCATTTCGGCGGTGCAGAACTGGGCGTTGTTGCGTCCTTTGTTTTTGGCCAGGTACAAAGCGCCATCGGCACTCTGAAGCAGGGCCTTGGCATCTTCGCCGTCTTTGGGGTAGAGCGCGATGCCAATACTGCATGTGACGAGTAGCTCATGTCCTTCAATAAGGAATGGCTCAGTCATCAGTTTGAGGATTTTCTGCGATACCATCCAGGCATCGTCCTCCGATGTCATGCTGTCCAGAATTACCACGAACTCATCCCCGCCCAGGCGCGCCACAGTATCGCCCTCTCGCATACAGACGGAAAACATGGTGGCAACCTGTTTCAGCAACATATCGCCGGCATGATGGCCTAGACTGTCGTTTACATTTTTGAAATTATCCAGGTCAATGAATAGAACTCCCAAGCTATCCCTGTGACGATGCGCGTTGGTCAGCGCCTGGATGAGTCGATCATGGAACAGGGTGCGACTGGGAAGTCCGGTCAGGACATCGTTATAGGCCAAGTAATTGAGCTTCTCTTCCTTTTTGATATATTCCAGTGCATATGAAATATTTGCAGTCAACTCGGTGAGCAGTTTTATTTCTTCCATATCGAAGAAATTTGGCTCTGAAGCATATAAGACGAATAAGCCAACCAGTTGGTTATCTTCCATCAGAGGGAATACGCCCATGGAACGGTAGCCACGCTGCCTCGCTTCTATATGCCAGTGCGCTAGCTGGGGGTCGGAGTCAATGTCGTTGCAGATAACGGGCACTTTTTCCTGTACCGCCCGCACTGCCATTACTAAAGTATCGGCCTCATTGTTCCTGATGGCCAAGGTGATTTTGTCAAGATATCCTTCATCAAACCCCGACCAAGCCAAGGGTGTCAGCTCCCTACCATTAGCGTCCACTGATCCTATCCAAGCCATCCTGAAATGGCCGTGCTCCACCGCGATACGGCAAGCTTCAGTATATAACTCTTGCCGGTTCCGAATACGAACAATGGCCGCATTGATGCCGCTCAAGATTGCATAGAGGCGGTTGAGTCGTATGATTTGAGTCTCCGCGCGTTTGCGCTCCGTGATCTCCTCATTTCGCGCGCGCACGGCCTGCTCGAGGAGCTGATTATGCTGAGCGAGGAAGTCACTGTAGTATTTCAAACGCAACAGGTTGCGCACGCGCACCCACAATACGGCACGATCTATCGGCTTAGTAAGAAAATCTTCTGCCCCGGCGTTCAGTGCGGCCAGCTTGGAAACGCGATCATCCAACGTGGAGAGCATAATGATGGGAAGGCCGCGGGTGGCGGGATTGGCTTTGAGCTTGCCCGCCACGTCGTAGCCATTCATGCCGGGCATCATGATATCGAGCAGAATTAAGTCTGGGGGCTTTTCCGCTACCATTGCCAATGCCTCCTCTCCGCTGTTAGCAGTAACGGTAAGATACCCTTCAGGCTTAAGTAAAACTTCCAGCAAGCTCCTATTTTTGGGCTTATCATCCACAATCAGGATTGTTGCTATATTGGCAGTCATGGTGGACTTTCTTCTTTGTTCGACTCCCTTGAAGAATATAACGAATCACGCTTCGCCAACTGAGCCTTGATCTCTGCCAACAGTATCTGATAGCGCAACGGTTTGGCGATATATCCATCACAACCAGCGCTACGGCAGCGTTCTTCATCACCTTTCATTGCCAAGGCGGTAAGTGCGATGACCGGAATGGTTTGCGTGGCAAGGTTTTGCTTGAGTAGTGCCGTAGCGACCAGGCCG
>JBKJQT010000128.1:0-3910 GCA_046593855.1 Candidatus Nitrotoga sp.
TAGTTCAGTTGGTTAGAATACCGGCCTGTCACGCCGGGGGTCGCGGGTTCGAGTCCCGTCCACTCCGCCACATTAAGGCGAACGAAAGTTCGCCTTTTTCTCATTTATTGTAAATAATCTATAACGGGCGGCTATTATGTTTGATTTCGTACATGGGAACAGACGGTTCGTACAAATCGTATTGTTTCTCATCATTCTTACGTTTGCATTTTGGGGTGTGAATTCCTACAACAAATCATCGCATAGTGAGGCTCTAGCTACGGTAAACGGTGAAAAAATCAATCAAGCGGAGTTCGATCAAGCTGTGCGTCAGCAGCAGGAAAGAATGCGTAAAATGATGGGAAGTAACTATGATCAAGCTATGTTTGATAAGCCAGAAATAAAACGCTCGATTCTGGAAAGTGTAGTTAGCCAACGTTTGTTGATGTCGCAGGCGCGTTCCATTGGGTTAACTGTAAGCGAGAAATATTTAGCTCAGAGTATCGCTGGCATTGAGGTGTTTCAGAAAGATGGGAAGTTCGACAAGCAGCTTTACGAATCTGTATTGCGCCGTGAGAAAATGTCGCCGCTGACATTCGAGGCGAGCGTAGCACGAGAGCTATATATGCGTCAGTTGATTGATGCGTATATGCGGAATGGTTATGCATCAAGTATTACTGCGGATAACTTAATACGTTTGAATGAACAGCAGCGTGTTGTTGCTGTGGCAAAAATTTCTTTTGAATCATACCTAAAACGGGCGAAAGTGGATGAAGCGGCAGTTCAAAGTTATTATGATATGAATCTGAATGAGTTTCAGACGGATGAGCAAGTCCGGGTGGAGTACGTGACATTCTCAGCCGATGCATTGCAATCACAAGTAACCGTGGATGATGGTGAAATTAAGAAATATTATGAAGAGCATCAGAATGAATTTGGTTCACCTGAACAGCGCCAAGCGGCGCATATTCTGATTGCGACGGTGGCGCAGGCATCCGATGCAGATAAGTTGGCTGCTAAAGCCAAGGCAGAGAAGGTGTTACAGCAGATTAAGCAGTCACCGGATAAATTCGTCGAGCTAGCTAAACAACATTCTCAGGATCCTGGCTCCGCTGCGAGTGGGGGGGATCTTGGCCAGTTTGGACCTGGGATGATGGTCAAGGCGTTTGATGAGGCCGTATTCAAGCTTAAGATAGGCGAAATTAGCGGTTTGGTACAAACGGATTTTGGCTTTCACATTATCAAACTGTTGGCGGTGATTCCTGCTAAAACTCTCCCGTTAATTGAAGCAAAAAATGCTATTACGCAGAGATTAAAACTGCAAAAAGCAAATGATAAGTTTGCAGAATTGGCAGAGAAATTTAGTAATATTGTGTATGAGCAGAGTGATACTCTAAAACCAGCTACAGAACTGGTAAAAATCCCACTGCAGCAAAGCGTGTGGTTGAACAAAAAACAGGTTGGAGCATTGCCTTGGACGGACAAAGCATTGCAAGCTGTGTTCGCTGAAGATGTAACGAAGAAAAAGCGCAATAGCGCTGCCATCGAGATTGCACCCAATACTTTATTCGCGGCTCGGTTGCTGGAATATAGGCCAGTTAGCACTCGCTCGTTGAAGGAAGTGAGTGATGGTATTCGTCAGAAACTACTGCGTAAGCAAGCGCTAGAGTTTGCGGTCAAAGAGGGTCAACTGGTATTGGCGCAGTTGCAACGTGGTGAGAAGGTTAACGTGGAATGGACAGTGCCGACTACCATTACGCGCGAACAACATGCTGAGCTTGATAATAGTCTGGCTCGTCAAGTATTCCAAACAAACGTGGCTATTCTTCCAGCATATGTGGGCATCGAAAATGCACAGAATGGCTATGAACTGGTTCGTATCGATGCAATCAAAGAAGTCACTTCCATCAGCGAGACCAAGCATGCCGGCTATATGCAACAACTGCGTCAAATAACTAGTGATGAAATGTTCCAAGCATATCTTGCGGATGCCAAAAAACACGCTGACATTAACGTGAAATCTATTTCTGTAGACGAAAATAAATAATCTACTTCTTCACCGTACTAAAGAGTTCTAGCGGCAAGAATTATATGGCTAGCAGTCTGTCGGACTTCGGGTTTTGTTCCCGCAAAATATGTTGATTATTATTTATGAATGTATTATTCATAAATAATAGGCGTATTAATATAATTAATTGTTACGGTTTAAGTCCGACGGCCCGTAGCTTTACTGTAGTGGTGAAGTATTAATCTGGCATTCCCAAAACCCCCCTGGCATACCGTTTGGCGGAGGCGATAGTGGACCTTCATTCATTTTTCTGTGGTCGCGTGTGCCCCGCTCATTATTTTGACCCGAGATGTGCACTAAGGAGTGGTTGCTGGTCGAATGGCCCGAAACTTAGCTAGTGCCATCAAAATACTTTTTCTTTTCCGCCCCCGATAAAGCAATATTGAAGTAGTTGGTATTTGTCTTGTCACCAATATGTGCTGGCGTATTGAGCGAGATTTGAGAAACTCAAGCAGGAGTTTAGCCTATCGCATTCGGATGGCCGGGGCTGGTAGGGCTTTAGATCATCATGTCACCCTGTGCGCGCGGTCTACGGCTTTCTCATTGCACAACGCCTGAGCCATAATAGCTCCAAAACAACTGTGTTTGAACAGAAATGTCTTCTTTACCCGAAGATTACATTCCTCGCAGTAGCTAAACGAGCACCGTGGCATGTGCCGGACACCATTTCATCGCTGCGATGATATGACTTGGGGGCGCTTCATCGCCTGTGCCTCCGACTTTTACGATCCCGAAGTGTATGCAAAAGGCCGCGAGGTGACAATAATTGGTAATATTCAAGGTATTTCCGTGCGTAAGCTAGGCGAATACGAATATCACTATCCTCAGATTAACGCTGAAACTGTCTACTTATGGCCGAAGCTCATTCCATATTCATATTATGGGTCACAGTATCCTTACTATAATAGTTATTATGGGCCATACTGGAACAACCCTTGGGGTCCATGGCGAGGTCGGTTTGGAAGTCCTTACTGGTAAAAAGAAACATGATGCTAAGCACGAACGCGTTTCGGAGGATCAATATTTCAGTCAGATAAAGGAAGTAGCTCTAGTAGGGATATTGCATAGCGATAACACGCAAAAAATTGCTCACCCCTGCTTGGATTTGATCTTGCTTACAGCTTCCTCTTTACCCAAGCAGATACAGATGCAAGTGCTGTGGCCAGAGATTCTGGTTGCGTACCCCCTGCTTGAGCCATATCCGCGCGGCCACCACCTTTCCCGCCTACTTGCTGCGCCACCGCATTAACCAATTCCCCCGCCTTTACTTTGTCGGTAATGTCAGCGGTCACACCAGCTATAAGTATAACTTTCCCATCAGCTACGGCAGCTAATACGATGGCCGCCGATTTAAGCTTAGCTTTCAGTTTGTCCAGTGCCTCACGTAATGTCTTGATATCCGCACCTTCCAAAAGTGCAGCTACTATCTTGACACCGTTAATTTCTATAGCCTGACTTGCCAAATCTTCACCTTGCGAAGAAGCTAATTTAGATTTCAAGGTGGCAAGTTCCTTCTCAACCGCCTTTATCGCCTCTTGCATTTGCGCAACACGTTGGGTTAGTTCGTGCGGCTGTACCTTAAGTGTAGCGGCGACTTCATGTACTTTTGCATCTAGCTGTTGTACCCAGTTCAGAGCGCCCTCCCCGGTGATCGCCTCAACACGGCGGATGCCAGCAGCTACACCGCTTTCCATTACAATCTTGAATAAACCAATGTCGCCGGTGCGCTGAACATGCGTTCCACCGCATAGTTCAGTGGAAAATTCGCCCATGCCTAACACGCGCACTTCATCACCATATTTTTCACCGAACAATGCCATGGCACCAGATTTTAGTGCATCGTCATAAGTCATCACCTGCGCG
>JBKJQT010000124.1:0-2516 GCA_046593855.1 Candidatus Nitrotoga sp.
GTGCCGCTGGTGGTCGCCGTTTCAACGGCACTGGCCGCGAGCAACGGCCTGCTGATTCGCAACCGCGGTGCATTCGAAGGAGCGCGAAAACTGCAAGCCATCATCTTCGACAAGACCGGCACGCTCACCGAGGGACGCTTTGGTGTGACTGACACCCTCCTGCTTGCTCAGGATATTGACGAAGAAACGCTGCGCCGGTATGCCGCTTCGGTCGATGCCAATTCCGAGCATCCCATCGCCAAAGCCATTGCCGATTCTTCCGAAAATAAGTCGCCCGTGGAAAACTTCAAAGGCATTGCTGGCAAAGGTGCTGAAGGCCGAGTCGAGGGCAAGGAGATCAAGGTGGTAAGCCCGGGTTTCCTGCGCGAACAGAACATCGCGATGACCGAAAAGCGCGTGGAAGAACTGCAAGGGCAAGGCAAGACGGTGGTGTTTGTCCTGGTTGACGGAGTGCTGAAGGGCGCGATCGCGCTGGCAGACATCATCCGGCCAGAGGCAAAGCAAGCCATTACTGCGCTCAAGGCGTTGAACATCCGCTGCATGATGCTCACCGGAGACAACAACGCGACGGCCAAATGGGTCGCGGACCAGATCGGACTGGATGAATACTTCGCCGAAGTCCTGCCCCAGGACAAAGCCGCTAAAGTGAAGGCAGTGCAATCCCGAGGGGGGTTGGTGGCTATGACCGGCGACGGCGTGAACGATGCCCCAGCGCTGGCGCAGGCCGATGTGGGCATCGCCATCGGCGCAGGATCTGATGTGGCGGTGGAAACCGCCGATGTCATTCTGGTGCGCAGCAATCCGCTGGATGTGGTGGCCATCGTGCAGCTATCACGCGCCACGTATCGGAAAATGATCCAGAACCTCATCTGGGCCACGGGCTACAACGTCGTCGCCATTCCGCTGGCGGCCGGAGCACTCTATGCCTGGGGCGTGGTGCTGTCCCCGGCTCTGGGCGCGGCACTGATGGCTGCAAGTACGGTGATCGTGGCCATCAATGCTCAGTTGCTGCATATAAAAGCGATAACAAAACAGTAACGATGTAACCGTCTGGATTTCCAGCGCATGTTAGGGTCGCAACACAACAAAGAAGGAGCATTATTCATGATGAACAATACAGACGGATGGATGGGTGGAGGGATGTGGATATGGACAGTGATTGGGGTGCTGGTGATCGTGCTGCTGGTCGTCGTGATTATCAACCAGTCCAAGAAATAATTGTACGTTCAAGCGCATCCCGTGAAGAGTACTGTCAGCCATGAAATGAATAGCATGCTTTGCTTTCAGCGTTATCAAGCTTGGTCCACACAAGAATAATAACCATGAAAACCAGCACACTTGCTCCAGAGCTGTTGTACAGGATCGACGCCTACTGGCGAGCCACCAACTATTTGTCGGTCGGCCAGATTTATCTTTACGACAATCCGCTGCTGAGGCGGCCGCTGACACTCACAGACGTAAAGCACATGCTGCTGGGCCACTGGGGTACCACTCCCGGGCAAAATTTTATTTATGTGCATCTGAACCGGGTCATCAACAAATACGACCTCAATATGATCTATGTCTCCGGCCCCGGGCACGGCGGGCCAGCCGTGGTAGGTAACACGTATCTGGAGGGCACGTACAGCGAAATATATCCCAACATCAGCCAGGATGAGGCCGGGTTACAGAAGCTGTTTTTACAGTTCTCGTTTCCCGGCGGCATTCCCAGCCATGTATCTCCGGAATGCCCGGGCTCGATCCACGAAGGCGGCGAACTGGGCTATTCGCTCAGCCATTCCTTTGGGGCGGTATTCGACAACCCTGATCTCATCGTCGCCTGCGTCATCGGCGATGGTGAGGCGGAGACGGGCCCCTTGGCGACTGCATGGCAGTCCAACAAGTTTCTCGACCCGATCACCGACGGTGCCGTGCTGCCGATCCTGCATCTCAATGGCTATAAGATCAGCAACCCAACCGTTCTGGCTCGCATCGAGCATGAGGAACTGGAACAATTTATCCGTGGCTGCGGCTGGATGCCCTACTTTGTTGAAGGGGATGAGCCGGAAGCGATGCATCAACTCATGGCCGGCACGCTGGAAAGGGCCATCGAAGACATCCGGCAAATCCAGAGCCATGCGCGCAACAACAACGACACCGCGCGGCCGCGCTGGCCGATGATCGTGCTCAAGTCGCCCAAGGGCTGGACGGGCCCGAAGGTGGTCGATGGCCTGCAGGTCGAAGGCACCTTCCGTGCGCACCAGGTGCCGCTCCACCCCAGGGCGCATCCCGAACACCTCAAGCTGCTGGAAGACTGGATGAGGAGCTACCGCCCACAGGAACTGTTCGACGAGCAGGGTCGCCTGAAAGCGGAACTGGCTGAGCTTGCGCCCAAAGGCGAACGCCGCATGGGCGCGAACCCCCACGCCAACGGCGGCATGCTGCTGCGCGATTTGCGTATGCCGGATTTCCGCGACTATGCTGCCGATGTGCCAGAGCCGGGCGCGCCTGGCATCGGGGATACCCATGTGCTTGGC
>JBKJQT010000315.1:0-5360 GCA_046593855.1 Candidatus Nitrotoga sp.
GCTCGCTATAATCTGAGCGGAGCGCTGGCCACTGTGCCGGTCGTTGAGTTCTATAACATCAATCTGGATAATTATTTCGTCACCGCCGACGCCGGTGAGGCTGCGGCCATCGACGGAGGTAGCGCGGGGCCCGGCTGGATTCGCACCGGAAATAGTTTCAAGTCGGGCGGTAGCACGCCCGTTTGCCGGTTCTACGGCAGCCAGGTCCCCGGCCCCAATTCGCATTTCTATACATTAGCCGGCTCTGAATGTGATGGCCTTAAGCAGCTTCAGGCCATCACGCCCGCCACGCAGAAGCGCTGGAATTTTGAAAGTCTAGATTTTATCTCGTCTCCGTCGACCAATGGTACCTGTCCGACCGGGACAGCGCCGGTCTATCGGGCCTATAACAATGGGTTTGTCCGCGGTGTCGACAGCAATCACCGCTTTTCCAGTGCTGCGGCCGCCATTCAGGATGTTGTCATGCGCGGCTGGATCAATGAGGGTGTGGTCATGTGTGCTCCGATTTGACTCGTCCTAAAGTTTTTTCACAATCTTTCAAGGCCGGCCATTCACGCCCCAGCGTTAAAAGTGGTTTGTGAGGCGCCAAGAAGCGAAGACAAGCGACAAGAATAAAAAAACCCCGCATTACCGGGGTTTGTTGGGTGTTTTGTTTGCCTCATGCCATGTCACGAAACATCAAAAATGGTTTGGACGTTGAAGCGGAAGTGCAACCTGTGAGCGCAGTGTTTGATGATAACTGGCTTAATGACTTGCCAAACATGCCCCCTATAATGCCCCCAAACGTTAATGCTGCCCTCCTAATGGACATTATTAAGCTGTCCAGATTGCCTTCAATTTGGAGCGAGATAATTGTCAATAATAGCAATTTTCGAGAACGTCAGTTTGAAGGATAAATCTGGTAGTAACCCGCAGTTACTAGCAAATAGACAACCGTCACACTTCCGTTAAGTATCCTTTGCACATCCGTTGCTGTTCCGTCTTAGTTCCGTCTTACTTCCGTTATTTAACAACAGCCTCTTCCACGCCACTTCCACGGGTGAAAGTCGCGTGCACAAACTGAGGTTCTGAGAATGGCCCTAATGTGATACGAATATCACATTAAAAATATCGCAAGGGGTGCGTGTTCACTCACTTCACCTTCAGAGACTAAAAACAATGAGTTAGAAACGAGAAAATTTACAACTTCTACCGGGAAATCACCAGCAACTTTTGCCATTTCCTTGCTGGTAGCGGCTGGAGGGTGGCTACTCGGTGTCCCATTGGAATTCAATGGGCTAGTAACTGTCCTATTGGGATTGCCAACTTTTGCCCACTCTTAATGCGATTTCACCTGCTGCCCGTTCCTGTTAAATATCCCTTTGTTCATACAAAGCTGTATCAGCTTCCCCTTATTGGTTTGGCCCTTGCACTATTGGTATTGCTTCAACACTATTCCCACGACCTCCACCCCCGCCATCCCCACCACCACTACCCGTTCCATTCCCACCCCCACTAACTCTGGTAACAACAAAACTTTGCTTAGCCTGACTCCACTGTATTGTTGCTGTTTTACCAAAAGATGGAAAATTAGGTAATGACCAGCTACTAACCAGCCCTCTGACAAATGCCACCCCACCCGACTGAACTGTATTGAACTGTCGAGTTTCTAATAATTGACCGTCGGCAAAAACGCTTATGCTGTGATTTCCGGGAGTAAGTTCATTGTAGTTGTACAGCAAAGAAAAGCCTGTATTAGACCGCCCGCAAACGCTTGCAGTATCACCTCGACTTGTGCCGCTACCAGCCTTCCCAAGGCTTACACCATCAATTGTTGCTGTAATGTTGGTAGCTGTACAATGCCATCCTGAGATTACTCCTATGCCTGACTCAGTACTGCCTGCCACTGGATTTTCAAGGTTACCTTGTGCAAATGACGCAGGGATCATGGAACATAAAGCTAGCGCTAATATTAATTTATTCATGTAGCTCTCCTGAATGAATTATTTTTAAATTTTCCCTATTTTTTATTGTCTAGATTTAATTTTTACTATTTCTTACCCTTGAGCTTCATTTGTACTGGTTCGACTACTTAAGTTTTTCCATTTTTCAAACTTAATAAAGTTTAGCACCTTCTTGCAACGTACCAAACAATCCCAATCAATTGGCACTATTTGGCGAATTGGGAACAATCCAATACTTGGGAAAACAACCCGCTCCAACATTTGCAGCCGCCTGTCTTTGGTTACCTGTTCCCAGTCCTTGAGGGCAAGCCATTCTTTAGCGATAGCTTCGAAGGTGTTGGCGTGTTCGTGCTCCACCTTGATGCGATCTAATTGTTTTTGATGCGAGGGGTTTACGCCATCCTTTACGAGCTTTCGCGTTACTTCGACCTTTTGGCGGGCGGCTTTCAGTAGCAGGTCAGGATATGCCCCACCGCAAGGCGGTTTTCCTTGCCCCCAATTCGGTATTTCCATCGCCATAACCTAGAGCCGCTAGGCATTACTTCCAAATATAAGCCACCACTCGCAGCGATCTTATATGGCTTTACGGCAGGCTTGGCAGAGCGTAACGCGGCATCACTTATACCCCGGTTGGGGGCATTGCTTTTGATGCTGGTGGGGGCATGGCTAACCGGGCTATCGCCTTTATTGGCTATGGTTCTGCTGGCTTTAGGGGCATTATATTCTCCGATAAATGGGAAATTACTTTCATGCCCCGATCATGCCCCCATTATTATGATTGTCAACGAACAACTATGAGCTATAGCGAACGCGTTTAACCTATTTATCCCTTTATTTACTGGTATTTGTGAACGTTGGCGAATAGCTGTGTACTACTCTATGAGTTTAGACGTTGAAGCGGAAGTGCATAACATCGCCATCTTGTACCAAATAATCCTTGCCTTCCAAGCGCATTTTTCCCTTTTCTTTTGCGCCCGCCTCGCCCTTGCAAACGATGAAATCATCATAACTGATCACTTCGGCCCGAATAAAACCATGCTCGAAATCATTATGAATGACGCCCGCAGCCTGCGGTGCGGTATCGCCTTTATGAATAGTCCAAGCGCGCACCTCTTTGACTCCGGCGGTAAAATAGGTTTGCAAACCCAACAGCTTATACGCCACGCGAATCAGTCGATTTAGTCCGGGCTCTGCCAAACCGATGTCGGCCAAAAATTCTTTTTTATCTTCATCTATAAGCTCTGAAATTTCCGACTCCAGCGCTGCGCAAATGGCCACTACCGGAGCACCTTCACGTGCGGCGAACTCTTCAAGCCGCGTCAATAATGGATTATTTTTAAAACCATCTTCAGCCACGTTAGCCACGTACATGGCAGGCTTAATCGTTAGCAGGCAAAGCGGTTTAAGAGAAGCGAGTTGCGCCGCATCCAGCTTCATCATGCGCGCAGGTTTGCCTTGATTTAAATGCGCAGCAACCTGATCCAGCAGTTCACCAAATTTAGCGGCTTCTTTATCGCCGGAGCGAGCAGACTTGGAGTTACGCAACTGAGCTTTTTCCACCGTTGTCATATCCGCCAGCGCCAGTTCCGTTACGATCGTTTCAACGTCTGAAATCGGATCGACCTTGCCCGCCACGTGAATGACGTTGTCGTCCTCGAAACAGCGCACCACATTCAAAATACCATCGGTCTCACGAATATTGGCGAGGAATTGGTTGCCCAAGCCTTCGCCCTTGGATGCCCCAGCCACCAACCCGGCGATGTCCACAAACTCGGTGATGGCATAGTGCATTTTTTGCGGCTTGACGATATCGGCCAGCGCTTGCATCCGCGCATCCGGCACTTCCACAATGCCAACATTAGGCTCAATAGTACAGAACGGATAGTTGTCCGCCGCTATACCCGCCTTGGTGAGCGCATTGAATAAGGTGGACTTGCCCACATTGGGCAGACCGACGATTCCGCATTTCAGACTCATGAATATTCCTCAATATTAATTACTATGCAACTTCAGCATTGCCGCTTCCAGCTTGCCCTCAACGATCATGGGAACCACATCCAGTGCGCGCTGCATGGCGTGTTCGATTAACTCCGCTTCTTCACGGCGCGGGGCATTCAGCACATAATCAACTACGTCCGCACGTTCACCTGGATGACCAATGCCAATGCGCAGCCGCCAAAAATCGCGCGTGCCAAGATGTGCAAAGATATCCTTCAAGCCGTTGTGTCCGCCGTGACCACCGCCCAGTTTAAGCTTGGCGCTGCCGGGCGGCAAATCAAGTTCATCATGTACGACCAAAATATGTCGAGGTTCGATTTTGTAGAACTGTGTGAGCGCCCCAACAGCACGACCACTGATATTCATAAAGGTTTGCGGCTTGAGTAAGAATAATTCACGACCATGCAGCTGACCGCGCGCGACCAAGCCGTGGAACTTGCTTTCAGACTTGAAAGTAAATGGATGCATGCGCGCAAACGTGTCCACCCACCAGAATCCAGCGTTATGCCGGGTGAAATCATATTCACGACCGGGATTACCCAACCCGACAATTAACTTGATTTCACTCATTTTTAGTTTACACCATGTGAAAAACCGTTCACGACATGTTAAAAACCCGCCATACACTTAAGAGTGCATGGCGGGTTTTTAAATGAAATACTTATGCTATTTCGATTTCGTCGCAGGTTTTGCCGCAGCTTTTGCATCCCCAGCAGGAGCGGCAGCAGCGGCAGCTGCTTCAGCCGCGGCCACTGCTTCCGCTTCAATCGCGCCACGCGGTACTTGAACAGTGGCCACTACGGCATCTCCAATATGGATACCTGATGCTTCTATGCCTTTAGGTAACATAAGGTCGGAAACATGAATGGAATGATTTAGCGCTAGCGTGGATAGATCGACCTCGATAAATTCGGGCAAGTCAGCCGGCAAGCAAGCAATATTCAGATCATTCATCACGTGGGAGATGACACCTCCATTCAGCTTCACCCCAGGGGCGATATCGGCATTTACAAAATGTAATGGCACTTTCATATGAATCTTTTTATTTTTTTCCACGCGCTGAAAATCGATATGTTGTACTTGCTGGCGAAATGGATGCATCTGAAAATCGCGCAACAGTACTTGTTCTTTTTTGCCATCCAATTCAAGTGTCAGTATGGAAGCGTGAAACGCTTCCTTGCGTAGGCTGTGATACAAATTGTTGTGATCAAGGTCAATAAGCGTAGGCTCAACGCCACCATACACGATGCCAGGCACGCGGCCAGTCTTGCGCAGACGGCGGCTCGCACCCGTTCCTTGCGTCTTGCGGAATATTGCGCTTAGTTCGATTTTCATTTTATTTCTCCACTTCAAATTCGGAATCACCCGCGACCAGGCAATCCCAGGTTACGCGGCCGTCAACATGACGGCCACAAAAAC
>JBKJQT010000419.1:0-8664 GCA_046593855.1 Candidatus Nitrotoga sp.
TGGTTAAATCAGTTACGCGTGCACTTAGTGGCGGCACCGCTACTTCGGCATGCACTAAACCGCTTAACCATAACAGTGCAAACAGCAGGGCAACCACCCAGACACGTACCATGTCACTTAGCAGGCAATATTTGACCAGGTGCGCTGAAATCTACCGTCGGCGACTTGGAAATTTCTTTCTCATTTTCAACTGTGAACGACGGCTTAACCTTGAATCCGAACATCATCGCAGTTAAGTTGCCGGGGAAAGAGCGCACAACAATATTGTAATCCTGCACGGTTTTAATATATCGGTTACGCGCCACTGTAATACGATTTTCCGTGCCCTCAAGCTGCGCTTGTAAATCGCGAAAGTTGGCGTCAGCTTTCAACTGCGGATAATTTTCGCTTACGACCAACAAGCGGCTTAATGCCGAAGTCATTTCACTCTGGGCAGCTTGAAATTTGGCAAAAGCTTGTTCGTTATTGATGAGCTCCGGAGTAGCCTGAATACCCCCAACCTTGGCCCGCGCATTGGTCACACCCAGTAACACTGCTTGTTCGTGTGCGGCATAGCCTTTGACCGTATTAACGAGGTTGGGTATCAAATCGACTCGACGCTGATATTGGTTTAGCACTTCAGCCCAGCTTGCCTTGATTTGCTCGTCAGTTGATTGCAATGTGTTGTAGCCACAACCGCTTAAAGCAAGTGTGGAAAGACAAGCTAAGAATAATAGCCAAATACGCATGATGCTCTCCTCATCAAAAGATTACGGAAAAAATATTTAAACCAGCCAGCCCAAGTAGCACATCTTACGCCAAGGATTACTTTATGTCTTAATGAAAGTGACAGCAATTGGCAGCAGCTATTGTCAATCCACATAAATTATGATTATATTCATAAATGTTCAGCTTACCCGCTAATATCTACAATCGAACGCACCTTCTAAAGGCAAGGGATAAGTACATTAACAAAATGAGGTAAATATGAAACGATCAAGATTTGTTATTGTTATTACCGTGCTAATGTTATCGGCATGCGGAAATAAGAGCGAAAAGGAGTCTACTGTAGCCCCAGTATCACCCCCTTTAGCTGAGCAAAACACTACCATTATCACTGACCCATCAATGGCCTCCCCCACAAAGGACAAAGTATCAGAGGCGGCATTATCAAATTCGACGCTCGCTAATTCCACTGCTCCTGACAAGACAGGCAGCAAACTACCGAAGACGAATGACAACATAAAGGACGAGTTGTCTAGCCGTAAAAAAATGCTAAGGGTAGAGCAAAGCTCCCCTGTTATTGCCGGACAACCAATGCTCTCGCCCACAGTGAAAAAAGCGCCAGAAAAGGCAGTGCTTGAAACTGCTGCCCCCAAAGCCTCTTCTCCGACAAAAACTGAAATGCCGCTTACGGTTCACAAAGACACGGGGGGCGGGTCTCTGAGTCGTGAGGAGGGTCTGGCCTTAGCTAACAAAAGCGGCTGTCTCGTCTGTCACAAGATTGAAACCCAGTTAATTGGCCCCGCATGGCGCGACGTAAGCAAACGCTACAACGGTGATACTGACGCCAAGGCACGGCTGATTGCAAAGGTGAAAATGGGCGGTAAGGGCAATTGGACGGATGTAACTGGTGGAGTCGCCATGCCCCCGTATTCTCCCCGAGTATCGGATGAAAATATCGAGAAGTTGGTGACATTTGTGCTGTCCCAATGACCGATTGAGTGAAAATAGCCTTTTGTGTGAATCGATCCATAGGCAAAAAACTCCTCGTGGATTTTTTTGGTGAAGTTTCGATAAATGTAATCATCTACGCATTAGCAGCCGGTAACAATTCCATGAATTTCGTTCGGCGACAGCCCTATTAAATTATTAATATCTTATTATTTAACCAACACTATAATAAACCATGGCGGGAGCTAGCCTTTTAACCCTAATTGATGACATCGCATCCATTCTGGACGATGTTGCTGTACTGAGCAAAGTCGCTACTAAAAAAACAGCAGGGGTACTCGGGGATGATCTGGCGCTTAACGCTCAACAAGTGTCAGGGGTCACGGCCGACCGAGAATTGCCCGTCGTATGGGCGGTTGCAATAGGATCACTCAAAAACAAATTCATTTTGGTGCCTACTGCAATTGCTATAAGCGCCTTTATCCCATGGGCTGTGACGCCATTGTTAATGTTGGGTGGCGCATTCCTTTGCTATGAAGGATTTGAAAAACTTGCCCATAAGTTGATGCAAAGCAAAACAGAAATCGATGTACATCACATTGAGCATTTGGCGGCACTCGCCAATCGTGGCGTCGATATGGCCCATTTCGAGAAAGACAAGATTCAAGGAGCAATCCGTACTGACTTTATCCTGTCTGCTGAAATTATTGTGATTACGCTAGGAACGGTTGCAACAGAATCGTTTTGGAAACAGGTTGCAGTACTCACAACTTTAGCCATCAGCATGACCGTCGGTGTCTACGGCTTGGTGGCTGGGATCGTTAAGCTGGACGATGGTGGGATTTACCTTAGTCAAAAAAACGGTGACGGTCTATTTCACAAAACTCAGCGTTGCATAGGAAGCGCTATTTTGAAAATTGCCCCTTACCTGATGAAGAGCCTATCCATCGTTGGCACGGTTGCCATGTTCATGGTAGGCGGGGGTATTCTTATCCATGGCATATTTGATACATCTGAACTAATCCACAATTTAGCATATAGCGGCAGCGGCATTATTGGTTCGATAGTTAATATTGGGGTACCCG
The DNA here is from genome assembly GCA_046593855.1 of Candidatus Nitrotoga sp. Classification (GTDB taxonomy): domain Bacteria; phylum Pseudomonadota; class Gammaproteobacteria; order Burkholderiales; family Gallionellaceae; genus Nitrotoga. Next base: position 2,739 of record JBKJQT010000419.1, read on the forward strand.
TGCTATTAAATGTCCTGACTGGAATTGTGGTTGGTGGGGCCGTCCTCCTCGGTGTAACCGCTGCAAAAAACATTTTTCTGATGGTCAACAAATAGTCTTATTCCGCACGTTGGGTGCCACGGCCATTCAAATGGTCAGCTTCCTTGCCGTTCCAGTGCCCAAGCTACATGCTCGCGCACTAACGGGGACGCGTCTTGGGCACGGGCTTGCAGCGCGGCCAGCACCTCAATGCTGCTGGGCGCATTACCCAGTGCCACAGCGATGTTACGCAACCATTGCTCATGACCGATGCGGTAAACAGCACTGCCAGAAAATTTATGATTGAACGTTTCCTCGTCCCATCCAAATAATTCGGTTAATGCAACATCATCCAGCCCGTGTCGTGCAGCGAAATCTGGTTCAAGACTTTTGTGTGCAAAACGATTCCATGGACACACCATTTGACAATCGTCACAGCCGTAGATGCGATTCCCGATAAGCGGGCGTAACTCTACAGGAATACTACTTTTAAGTTCGATAGTCAGGTAGGAAATGCAGCGTCGTGCATCCAGCTTGTATGGCGCGATGATAGCCTGCGTCGGACAAACTTGAATACACGCCATACAGGTGCCGCAATGTTCTGACTCCGGCTCGTCAATAGGAAGCGGCAGATCGGTGTACAGCTCACCCAGAAAAAACCACGAACCATGATCGCGCGACAACAGCAACGTGTGTTTACCACGCCAGCCTAACCGAGCTTTATATGCCAACTCGACTTCCATTACTGGCGCACTGTCGGTAAATACGCGATAGCTGAAACCGCCCACCTCAATGCGAATTTTTTGAGCCAGCTTTTCCATGCGCTTGCGCAAAACTTTATGGTAGTCGCGTCCCAAGGCATAACGTGAAATGAAAGCACGGCTGCCATCCTCTATCACTTCCCAACTGTCTTTCACAGTAGGTGGATAGTAGTCCATACGCACAGAGATGACACGCAGTGTGCCGGGAATTAATTCCGCCGGACGGGTACGTTTAGCGCCATGTTTTGCCATATAATCCATTTCGCCATGTAACCCTTGCGCAAGCCATTCCAGCAAGCGCTCCTCGGCGTCATGAAGATTAATATCAGCGATGCCAACTGCCTGAAAGCCAAGCTCCCTACCCCATTTTTTTATTTTGGTGGCAAGTGCGATGTAATCCACAATTTGAGGTGTCTCGATTTGCATAATCAGAATAATAGCCGAATAAGCCTGCCGTTAGCCGATGAAGTCGCTACCGTTGCTTTTGCGGCACGACTAGCCCCAGGAATAAAGCCTGGCATGGTGATTTATCTACACGGTAATTTAGGCGCCGGTAAAACTACTTTAGTACGTGCACTGCTGCATGCGATGGGCTATATTGGACGGGTCAAAAGCCCAACCTATACTTTGCTTGAGCTGTATCAAGCGGGTGGGTTACACTTGCGTCACTTTGATCTATACCGCTTCCATGACGCGAGTGAATGGGATGCCGCCGGCTTCCGCGATGAGTTTGACGGACAGAACGTATGCCTAGTGGAGTGGCCAGAAAAAGCGCAAGGTTTTGTCCCACAAGCAGACATGGAAATCACACTCGAAATATTATCTTCTGAAACAGTATGTAATAGTCGCAATATTGAAGTTCGTGCAATTTCACAGACTGGCATGGAATGTTTAAAAGTACTGCAAAGTTAGTCGTATTTTGGCTTTTGCTGTGGCTCCCCCACGCGCAGGCAGCCATCGCCATCAGTTCCGCCCGCGTTTGGCCGGCGCCGGAATACACCCGCTTAACGCTGGAATCTGCCAAACCGATCCGCTATGACCTGTTTACCATCAGAAATCCCGAGCGACTGGTGATTGATCTAAAAGATGTCGAAACAAACGGTCCTCTTGATGAGCTCGCTGGTAAAATTCGCAGCGACGACCCTTACATAAAAAGTGTACGCGTGGCCCGCTTCAAACCCGGCATAGTACGCTTGGTGTTCGACCTTAAATCACAAGTCAAGCCGCAATTATTCAATCTTGCGCCAGTGGCAAAATACAACCATCGCCTGGTTCTTGATATTTACCCCGCCATTCCCCTTGACCCGATGATGGCGTTATTGCAGGAGGAGCCGGCAACCCGTACGCAGGAATCCGCCCCCACCACCAAAAGTCAGTTACTTCAAGAAACTGAATCCAAAAAATATAACATAGCTGATGCACAGGTAATTCCACAGTCGGCAATTAAATCAAACAAATCTAAAGCACGCCGCCGTCCCGAGATGAGCGCACGTACACTCATCATTGCCATTGATGCCGGACATGGCGGCGAAGACTCGGGCGCGAAAGGGTACAACGATACAACCGAAAAAAGCGTTACGCTGGCGATCGCACGCAAACTGAAGGAGTTGATCAATGACACCACGGACATGCGTGGCGTGTTAATTCGCGATGGCGATTATTTCATTTCACTGAACGGACGTGTACAGAAGGCGCGGCAAATGCGTGCCGACTTATTTATCTCTATCCATGCCGATGCTTTCATTAAACCACATGCACGCGGTTCCTCAGTGTTCGCCCTGTCCGAGCGTGGCGCTTCTAGCGCCAGCGCGCGCTGGTTAGCAAAAAAAGAAAACGAGGCTGATTTAATTGGCGGTGTGAATCTCGCAGTAAAAGACCCCTATCTCGCGCGCACATTGCTTGATCTTTCGCAAACAGCCACCATCAACGACAGCATGAAGCTGGCCAAGCATGTGCTGGGAGAAATGGGCAACATCAATACATTACATGGCAGCTCTGTTCAACAGGCTGGTTTCGCTGTACTAAAATCACCGGACATTCCTTCGATATTGATTGAAACTGCTTTTATCAGCAATCCCAGCGAAGAACTTCGCCTGAATGACAAGGACTATCAGGAAAAAATGGCGCGCGCCATTCTTAGTGGTATTAAAAGCTATTTCGCGAAAAATCCCGCGCTTTCAAAGCCGCTTTTAGTGCAGGGTTAATTAACCTGCACTCAACAAAATCTTTTCATATACTCACGTGACAAATAACACAGCATTTGCATGTTGGAGAAAAAACGCCAACCCATACAATCTCTATTAATCTGATAGATAAAAAATTAACTATAGAGAGCTACGTGGCAATTTACGATATATTTAACGGCGATGCGGATGGTATTTGCGCCTTGCACCAACTACGGCTCGCTCATCCGGCTAAAAGTATTCTCGTCACGGGTGTAAAACGGGATATATCATTGCTGGCACAAGTACGGGCTGAAATTGGTGACCAAATAACTGTTTTGGACATTGCCATGAGCAAAAACCGGAAAGCTCTACTGCTTGCATTGGATCGCGGAGCACAAGTACAATATTTTGATCATCACATTCCCGGTGAAATTCCCGCTCATCCTCAGCTAGCTACTTTTATCGATATCAGCCCCAACATCTGTACTAGTTTGCTGGTTAACAATCACCTTAACGGACATTTTTTAATCTGGGCCGTGGTCGGCGCATTTGGAGACAATATGCACGAATCCGCCATTCGCGCATCAAAGACTCTGCAACTTTCCTCTACTCAGCTAGATACACTGCAGAAATTAGGAGAATGCATTAACTACAACGCTTATGGAGAATCATTACAAGATTTATATTTTCATCCAGCCAATCTTTATCAAGTCATGCACCATCATCGCGACCCATTTACCTTTATCCATGAAGAACCAATTTTTGAAACGCTGAAAACTGGCTATGCTGAAGATATTGCACTAGCCAAAAAGATGAAACCAGAAGTGGAAAGTACCGCCGGGGCGATTTATATTCTTCCCGATGCACCATGGAGTCGGCGCATCTCCGGCGTTTTCGGAAATCTCTTGGCCACCGCATCCCCCTTAATAGCCCATGCTGTATTGACAAAACGCACTAATGGAGGATTCGTGGTTAGTGTGCGCGCGCCATTGGCTACCAAAACCGGCGCCGATAAAGTATGCGAGCAATTTGAAACAGGCGGAGGAAGAAAAGGGGCAGCCGGCATTAATTGCATGCCAGAAAATCAGTTCGGTAGGTTCAATCAAATATTCAACACAACTTTCAGCCAAAATGCCTAACGTAATAGATAAATTGATCACTCCCTATGGTGGCGACTTGGTCAATCTGAATATCGACCAGACACGTGCGGAATTTCTATGCCGCGAAGCCATTCACTTCCCTTCACTGAACCTTAACCAGCGACAATTATCAGACTTGGAACTGCTACTTAACGGGGGGTTCTCTCCATTACGTGGATTCATGAACCAGGCCGACTACAACAGCGTACTGAACGACATGAGTCTCGCCGATGGCACATTTTGGCCTATGCCCATTACTCTGGATATTCCAGATACAGTCGCCCAGCAACTTATTCCCGGAAGCTATCTGGCGTTGCGCGATCCGGAAGGTTTCATGCTGGCCGTGGTCACAGTGGAAGACCTTTGGCAGCCTGACAGAACAGTGGAAGCAAAAGCTCTATTCAATTCCGATGACCCCACTCATCCCGGTGTTGCCCATCTTTTGCAACAAACTGGCCAATATGCTGTTTCTGGTCGTCTTGAGGGGTTATCCTTGCCCTTGCGCCACGACTATCCGTCACTCCACCTTACTCCGGAAGAATTACGCAAATCTTTCACGCGGCGCGGCTGGCGCCGTGTCATTGCTTTTCAGGCACACCAACCATTGCATCGTGCTCAACATGAATTTACATTGCGTGCTACCATGGCCTATGAAGCCAATTTGCTAATCCACCCTGTAATCGGCAACGCAGAGTCTGATCATCCCAATTACTTCACCTTGGTACGCTGCTACCAAGCCATCATGCCGCGTTTTTCTTCCGCTACCACGGCCATCTCCTTACTTCCCCTATACCCTCGTGGCTCTGGCTTACGAGAAGTTTTTTGGAATGCCATTGTGCAACGTAATTATGGCTGCTCTCATTTAATTGTCGGTGGCGTGTATACAGAAAATGAGGGTGCCCGACGCGGCATGGATTTATTTCAGGAATACTGCTTACCCACCAATGCAGCGAAGCGCAACGCTGTAGGCGTAGAATTGATTCCATTTCCACGCATGGTTTACGTAGAAGAACGTGCACAATATCTGCCTCTGGAAGAAGTGCCTGAAGGATTACTTAGCGCTAGTTTGACGGATACTGAATTGAAACGTCGCCTATCCGAAGGGCTAAAAGTCCCTGAGTGGTTTTCTTATCCTGAAGTACTGAATGAATTACAGATAGCCTATCCAGCCCGAGACAAACAAGGGCTTACGATATTTTTTACCGGTTTGTCTGGCGCCGGAAAATCAACTTTGGCCAAGGTGTTAATGACCAAGCTACTGGAAACGGGCGGTAGGCAAGTTACTTTGCTGGATGGCGACATTATGCGCAAACATCTTTCCAGCGAACTGGGCTTCTCGCGCGAACATCGCGATATCAACGTACGAAGAATCGGCTTTGTCGCTTCCGAAATCACCAAGAACCACGGCATTGCTATTTGCGCTCCAATTGCTCCCTATTACGCCACGCGCCGAGACGTCCGGACCATGATCGAACCATTGGGCGGTTTTTTTGAAATTCATGTGGCCACGCCGCTGCAGGTATGCGAAAGCCGTGACCGCAAAGGACTTTACGCTAAAGCCCGCGCTGGCATAGTCAAGGAATTTACCGGCATCAGTGACCCCTATGAAACCCCGGAAAAACCCGAACTCGTAATTGATACTACAAATATCAGCGTAGAAGAGGCTGTGCAACAAATTTTGCTCAAACTAGAACGCGAAGGATACGTACGTTCAACCCGACTTTAACACTTTCAAGGCACAGTTTTTATTGACTCCTTGTGACGGGACAGGAATTCCGAGGGTGGATTCGCCAAAAGCTTGGATACATAGATAATAGTTTTTAGCCAAAAAGCTCAATCCTAA
>JBKJQT010000078.1:0-5361 GCA_046593855.1 Candidatus Nitrotoga sp.
CCCAACCTGTTTGACGAGTGGCGCTATCTTGACCACGGTGAACCGGGCATGGAAAATTCCACTCGGCCACTCAACCAGGATTTTGTGCTGAACCAGTCGCGTTATCATGGCGCGCAGATTTTGCTTGCACGTGAAAATTTCGGTTGTGGTTCATCGCGTGAGCATGCGCCGTGGGCGCTGGATGATTACGGCTTCCGCGCCATCATCGCACCTAGCTTTGCCGACATTTTCTGTAATAACTGTTTCAAAAATGGTTTATTGCCGATTGTGCTGGATGCTGCGAGCGTAGATGATTTGTTTCAGGCGGTGACCGCAACGCCAGGCTATCACCTGAAGATTGACCTGGAGCAGCAAAACATCACTGCGCCGAATGAGAAGGTGTATCGCTTTGAGGTAGATGCCTTCCGCAAAAATTGCTTGTTGAATGGGCTGGATGACATTGGGCTGACCCTGCAGCATGTGCGAGAGATCAAGGAATATGAAGCCCGGCGCAAACCTGAAGCACCGTGGTTGTTTACCTGAATCAATTCCGTAGGCCGAGAAGAAAGCTAAGTTTATGAAAATCGCTATATTGCCGGGTGACGGCATTGGGCCAGAAATTATTGCTCAAGCTGCTAAGGTGCTAGAAGTCTTGCGACGCGAGGGGCTGCCGTTGGAGCTGGAATACGCACCTATCGGTGGTGCGGGATATGATAATTCAGGCGATCCGCTACCGGATGCTACGTTGAACTTGGCACAGGAGTCCGATGCCGTGTTGCTCGGAGCGGTGGGGGGCTATCAATATGACGCACTGCCACGCTTGCTACGTCCGGAACAAGGCCTGTTGCGCATTCGTAAAGGGCTCAATCTGTTTGCTAACCTGCGCCCAGCACACCTTTATCCGGAATTGGCAAATGCGTCTCCGCTACGTCCGGAAATAGTATCTGGGCTAGACATCATTATTCTGCGGGAATTGACTGGTGATATTTATTTCGGCCAGCCGCGTGGCATTCGGACGCTTGATAATGGTGAACGGCAAGGTTTTGATACCATGATATACAGTGAATCTGAAATCGCCCGCGTAGCACATGTTGGCTTCCAGATTGCCATGAAACGCGCTGGTGAAAATGGTGTGGGGAAAGTTTGTTCAGTAGATAAGGCTAATGTGCTGGATACGAGTATGTTGTGGCGTGAAATAGTGACTGAGGTAGCAAAGGCGTATCCAGCTGTCGAGCTGTCGCATATGTATGTGGACAACGCAGCGATGCAATTGGTGCGGGCGCCTAAGCAGTTCGATGTAATTCTCACCGGTAATATCTTTGGTGACATCCTGTCGGATGAAGCCTCCATGTTGACTGGCTCTATCGGCATGTTGCCTTCCGCTTCACTGGATGCGAACAACAAGGGTTTGTATGAACCTTGCCACGGCTCCGCGCCGGACATTGCAGGCAAAAATATTGCCAATCCGTTGGCAACAATTTTGTCATTGGCAATGATGATGCGCTATACATTTGCACGCGTAGATATCGCACAACGCATCGAGTCCTCTGTGCGCAAGACTCTGCAGCGGGGTTTGCGAACTGCGGACATTTCCGAGGCGGGTATGGAGAAAATTGGTACGGATGCGATGGGCGATGCCGTGGTTGCGACGTTGTTAAATTAATTTAATGAGGTAAATCACAGACTTTGCCAAGGGATTCCTCAAAAGTCTGACCTACACGTGGATCGTATTGAAACTTCTGTTTTTTATCAAAAGTAGGAGTTTCAAAATGAACAAAGTATTTTTATTCTCAAGTTTTACCGGCGAGTGATATTGGAACAGCACATGGGTTGCCAGCGACTTGGATATGATCCAGCAATATACCTCCGGCTTCGCTGAGGAAATTAATAAAGAGGTGGAAGCATGAATAAGAAATACGATGTCGCGATATTAGGTGCGACAGGTGCTGTTGGCGAGGCAATGCTGTCAATTCTGGAGCAGCGCAACTTTCCGGTTGGTAAGCTTTTCCCTTTGGCTTCCAGCCGTTCTGCCGGTTCTACAGTAACATTCCGCAATCAGGAAATTACGGTTCAGGACGTGGAAGATTTCGATTTTTCACAGGTGCAGATCGGTTTGTTTTCCGCTGGCAGCAGTGTGTCGGAAAAATATGCGCCGATCGCTGCGGCAGCTGGTTGCGTGGTGATCGATAATACTGCGCAATTTCGTTATGAGGACGACATTCCGCTTGTGGTGCCGGAAGTGAATCCGCATGCCATTGCGCAATACAAGAACCGGGGCATTATTGCCAATCCGAACTGTTCCACCATCCAAATGTTGGTAGCCTTGAAACCTATCCATGACGCAGTAGGTATAGAGCGCATTAATGTTGCTACGTATCAGGCCGTGTCTGGCACCGGCAAGGAAGCCATCGAAGAATTAGCGGAGCAGACACGTGCTTTGTTTAATCATCAGGAAGTGAAGACCGAGGTTTATTCTAAACGCATCGCATTTAACGTGCTGCCGCACATTGATGTGTTCATGGATAACGGTTACACCAAAGAAGAGATGAAGATGGTGTGGGAGACTCGCAAGATCATGGAAGACGAGACCATTATGGTGAATGCTACTGCTGTGCGGGTGCCGGTGTTCTATGGTCATTCAGAGGCGGTGCATATTGAAACACATAAGAAAATCACAGCTGACGAAGCGTGCGCTTTGTTGGAAAAAGCGCCAGGTGTGCAGGTGATGGATCGACGTGAGCCTGGCGGCTATCCCACTGCTATCGAAGCAGCAGGGCAGGATGCCACTCTGGTAGGGCGTATTCGTGAGGATATATCACATCCGCGTGGTCTTAATCTGTGGGTGGTGAGCGATAATGTACGAAAGGGTGCAGCACTTAACAGCGTGCAGATTGCCGAGATTTTAATTGAGACGTACTTAGCGTGAGCTTTTAGCTTGCGCTGATAACTCCATGATGTTATGTTGTTCATGTTAAATAAAATCTTTATAAAGGTGGCTGTGTGCTGAAATCACTCGTCAAAGTATTGGGTCTAGCTATCAGTTTAGTTTTGTCTGGTTTTTCTTATGCGATTAGCATGGGCGATATTAACGTGGCCAACACCTTGGGTGAACCCATGAATGTGTTGATAGAACTAGGCACGGCCAGCAAAGATGAAATAAGTAGCCTGTCTGCACGCTTGGCTTCGCCCGAAGTATTTAAGAATGCGGGCTTGGATTATCCATCCGGTTTGCCTCCTTTGAAATTCAAGATTGAGACGAATGCTAATGGCGAACCTTATATTAAGATAACCTCAGCGCAACCGATTAATGAGCCATTCGTTAATTTATTGGTAGAGTTGACTTGGTCATCTGGCAAGCTGTTGCGAGAATATACTTTCCTGCTTGATCCCCCAGGTTATGTTCCAGTGCAACCCCAGCCAGCAGAAGTAAAACCGGTAGAGCCGAGCATTGTTGATGTGTCCGAGCTTGAACCGAAAGGTAAGGAAGAGATAATCAAATCTCCGTTGCCAAGCACTGCATTAATGGTGGATGAAAAGCAAGCTGTTGACGAAATACCTGCTGCCGTTAATAGACCCAATGAAAGTAGTAACGTTGCTTCCGGCGCTATTAAGGTGAAACGTGGTGATACCTTGAGCAAGCTTGCACTTCAAATAAAGTCTACCGATATTAGTCTGGAGCGCGCGCTGGTCGCTCTGTATCACACCAATGCCGATGTATTCGATGGCAAAAATATGAACCGTCTGAAAACAGGCAAAATTCTGCATATGCCCGGGCAATCCGAGCTGGATAATCAGTCGCAGATGAAAGCTGTGAAAGAAATCCGTGCACAAGCGGATGATTGGCATGCCTATCGTCAAAAACTTGCGGCAGCCAGTGGACTTGTGACAGGGGATGAATCCAAGCAGGAAGCCTCCGGTAAAATTAGCACCACTGTCTCTGATAGTGCCCCCGCAGTCAAAGAATCCGCGAAGGAAGTAGTAAGATTGTCCAAGGGTGAAGCGCCTGGTGACAAAACTTCTGCAGGCGGCGATGCAAAAACCTTGCAGAACAAGCTTCATGCACTGGAAGAAGAAGCAATCTCCAAGAGCAAGGCGCTCCAGGAAAGCAATGAGCGTGTTGTAGCGTTAGAAAAAAATGTCCAAGATTTACAGCGTCTGATCGATTTGAAGGGGCAGCCACCGGCAGTGCAAGTGAAGCCTGTCCAGAATCCCGTTGAAGGGCAGGCTGTAACTAAATTGAATGAAGATCAACTTGGTGCTGTGTCACAAGTACCTGCTGTTGCTTCACAAGTAGCTAATGTTGCTTCTGATGTTGTAGCTGTCAGCGCAGTTGCAGCCGTCAACCCGGTGAAACCAGCCAAGCCAATAACTAAGCCCAAGTTGGTTGCTACGCAACCGTCCTTGTTGGAAGTGATACGTGGCCAACCGCTTTACATGGCTGGTGGAGCGGCTGCGCTGTTGGGGCTGCTTGGACTTGGCTATCTGGTGACCCGGCGTGGTAAAGATGGCGGAAAAAAAACTAAATTGGGTGATAAGCCGATTGAGCATACGATAGGATCATCTAATCAAATGCTCACACCTACAACTTCTTCCCCTAAGACTGATGATCTGGCTAATGCCATTGCTCCGACCAGCGGTACTAGTCAAGGACAGGCTGATGATTTTGATCCGATCAGCGGGGCAGACTTGTTTTTGAGTTTTGGTCGTGATGAGCAAGCGGAAAAAATTCTGAAAGAGGCGCTGATCAAGAATCCGGTTAATCATCAGATTCATCTCAAACTGTTATCCATTTATGCGAACCGTAAAGATGTGCATTCATTCGCTACCATTGCGCGTCAGTTGAGGGATTCAGACGATACGAGCGCTTGGGAGCAAGCAGCCATAATGGGACTCAAGCTTGAACCCAACAACCCAATGTATGGTGGCAATGTAAGTGTGACAGAAGAGGAATCATTCGTTGCCACTCACTCTCCCGATGTCATACTTTTTGAGGGTGGGGCAACAAAATCGCCATCTTCCTTGGATTTTGACCTTGATTTTGATGCACCGAAAGCATTAACAGACACCGCTGAGATTAGTAAGTCTAGTTCTGTCTCAAAGAATACAACGATGGATTTTGATGTGACTGCCAGCCATGCAAAATTGCCTACGTCGAGCACCGGTACAGTCGGAACGACTCCAATAAATTTGGATGATTTTATTTTAGATGTGCCAGCTAATCCTGCTCTAACCCCGGCAATGACTACTCCGACGAACGCCAGTGAACCAATTGATTTCGCGCTGGACTTCCCTTCTACAGATAAAAGTGCGGATAAGCTGGAAGTTTCCCCTGTGAAAACTGTGCCCAAGGAAATAATGGATATCGGTTTGGGCGATATCAGT
>JBKJQT010000287.1:0-12764 GCA_046593855.1 Candidatus Nitrotoga sp.
ACCCCGATCAAGCCAAGGCGCGAAAAGCCATTCATGTTCCGTTGAATTCGTCGGCAATGGATGTGCTGTTACGGCAAATTGGCAAACACCCGCAGCGGGTCTTCACGTATCGCGGCATCCCGTCCGCTTCGGCTAATACACGTGGCTGGCGTGCTGCCCTGAAACGTGCAGGTATCGAAGACTTCCGCTGGCACGATCTGAGGCATACTTGGGCAAGCTGGTTAGCTCAAACAGGGACACCCATGAATGTACTGCAAGAGCTTGGTGGATGGGAAAGTGAAACGATGGTCAAGCGGTATGCCCATCTTGCACCTGCCCAACTTATTGAGCATTCCGAGCGGGTGGCTTATTTGCTTAATGGCACAAATATGGCACAAGTGGAAAAAAGAGAGGATCAGCAGATTAGCGCTAACCCTTGAATTCAGTGGCTCCCCGACCTGGACTCGAACCAGGGACCTGCGGATTAACAGTCCGTCGCTCTACCAACTGAGCTATCAGGGAATTGATAAGGCCGCCATACTACTGGCTGTGAGCTTTTCAGTCAATAGACAGATGTTTTTATGTGGTTAGTTGTTGTGGAAATTAAGTATCTAAAATTTAGATAATTTAGGCGTAATGGATCAACATGGATATAAAAATTATATTTATAAAAACCAGTAAAGGTGAGGATGAAAGTAAAAGGATAACTAATCATTTATCTAGTGATATTAAGCGTGCCTTAGGTTTGATTGATAATAAGTCCACGGTGAAAGAGTTGATGAAACGGGCTGCGCCCAGTTTACGTGAAGCGCTTGGCGATATGCTCCAGGAGTTGACTGATGGCGGCTTCATTCAAGATAAAGATAAGATAAGTAACATTGTTAAGATGGCTATCCCTCGGATGCCTATCCAAAAAAATATCATACTTTCTCCCAAATATGAAGGTTTGGGGGAGCGGCAGCCTCCTATTAGTGTTATGCGTATATCGGCTGCGGATGCATTGGCGGCGGAAGAGGATGAGGCAGAGCAGGAAGCGGCAAGATTCAGAGCTGAACGAGAGGTTGTACACGCACAAGAGAAAGCTGAAGCTGTACGTCTTAAAGCAGAGCAAGAAGCGGAAAAAACCAGGGTGGAACAGGAAGTTGAATTAGCTAGGGCAAAAGCAAAAGCAGAAGTAGAAGCTGAAACGGCTCGCTTTAAGGCAGAACAAGAAACGGAAAAAATCAGAGCGGAATTGCAAGGAGCTCTGGTCAAGGCAAAAGAGGAAACGGAAGCCTTAGTCAAAGCTCGATTCGAAGCGGAAGCTGCGCGCTTCAAGGTTGAGCAACAAGAAGTTGCGCAGGTCAAGGCAAAAGCGGATGCGGAAGCCAAAGCGCATGCTGAAGCAAAAGCATTCCGCTTTAAGGCAGAGCAAGAAGCGGAAAAAGCCAAGGCGGAACAGGAAACTGCATTGGTTAGGGCAAAAACGGAAGCTGAAACGGCTCGCTTTAAGGCAGAACAAGAAACGGAAAAAATCAGAGCGGAATTGGAAGGAGCTCTGGTCAAGGCAAAAGAGGAAGCGGAAGCTGCGCAGGCCAAGGCAAAAGCGGATGCAGAAGCCAAGGCGCATGCTGAAGCTGAAATATTACGCTTCAAGGCTGAGCAAGAAGCGGTAAAAGCCAAGACGGAACAGGAAGCTGCATTGGCTAGGGCAAAAGCGGAAGCTGAAACGACTCGCTTTAAGGTAGAACAAGAAACGGAAAAAATCAGAGCGGAATTGGAAGGAGCGGTGGTCAAGGCAAGAGGGGAAACAGAAGCTAAAGCGCGTGCAGTAGTTGAAGCTATGTACCTTAAGGCAGAGAAAGATGCCGTAAAAGTTAGAGCGAAACAGGAAGCTGAGCAGGCTAAAGCAAAAGTGGAAATTGAAGCTGCAGTTAATGCTCGTGCTGACGCTGAAACGGCTCGTCTGAAGGCAGAGCAGGAAACGTTAAAAATCAGATCTGAGCTGGAGGCCGTACAAGTTAAATCACAAGTGGAAGCGAAAGCCAAGGCCCGCGTGGAAGCTGAAACAGTACGCTTTAAGGGAGAGCAGGAAGCGGCGAGAATTAGAGTAGAACACGAGGCTAGGCAGGCAAAAGATAAGGCGGAGGCTGCACAACTTAAGGCTGAGCAGGAAATGTCAAAAGTCAGATCTGAGCTGGAAGCTGAGCAAGCCAAATCACAGGTGGAAGCAAAAGCCAAGGCTCGTGCTGAAGCCGAAACGGCGCGTCTTAAAGGAGAGCAGGAAGCGGCAAGAATCATATTGAAACAGGAGGCCGCACAGGCAAAAGTAAAAATAGAAATGGACGCTAAGGTGCGTGCCGAAGCTGAAGTAACACGCATCAAAGAAGAGCAGGAAGCCGTAAGAGTCAAGGCAGAACATTTAGCTACGTTGAACAAAGAAAAAGCGGAAGCGAAGGCCCGTGACGAAGCTAAGATGTGCATCAAGGCTGAGCAGGACGCGGCAAAAATTAGAGCTGAGCAAGAAGTAGTGCAGACTTTGGCCAAAGCAAAAATGGAAGCGGCTGTTAAGACACAGGTCGCTCAAGTGCTGGAAATGAAGGCTGTCCAGCATGTCGCCAAAACGCGCAGAAAGCCTTTGCCATGGGGCAAGGTAGCGGCTGGCTTGATTGTACTGCTCTTCTTGTTGGTTGCTTTACTGCCTTATATTTGGCCGATGCAGGGCTATGTTACGCAAATTGAACAGAAATTGTCCGCTCAACTGCAGCAACCTGTACATATCGGTTATTTACGCGCGACATTCCTTCCCCTCCCGAAGCTGGAGTTGGAGGATGTATCCATGGGCGGTAGCCAAGAGTTAAAAGCGAGCAGTGTTGTGCTGAATTTCGATTTTTCTGCATTATTAAGCGAGACTAAAGCGATTCACAGTTTGGAAATTAACGATCTTATTCTTAGTAGTGCTGAAATTTTTGATAAAACCTTGATGTGGCTACAGACCGCAGGCGGCGATATCCATTATCCAGTAGCGCGCATGGTGTTGCAGCGTGCGCGTCTCAGTGACGATGAATTTAGTCTGCCGCCTGTAAATGGTGTGATAAATTTTGATGGGCATGGGCACTTCGCCAAGGCAGTATTGAAGAGCGTGGATGGCAAGCTTAGCATGGAGCTACAGCCGCAGCAGTCTCACTGGCAGATCGCATTGGCTATCAAGGAAGGTTACGTGCCGTTGTTGCCGAATATTTTGTTCAACGAATTGACCATGAAAGGTGAGTTGGGCGCAGGCGAAATCCAGTTCCATGAAATTGACGGGCGTTTGTATGGCGGCATGCTGGCAGGCAGTGCGCACCTGACTTGGCTGAAGGACTGGCAAATGCAGGGGCTTGTGAATGTAAAGGCTATGCAACTGCATGATGCATTGCCGCAATTCGGCATTGCTGGTGAAGTGGATGGTGACGCTAATTTTACTCTGCGTGGGGAGAGACTTCCCCTGCTGGCTAAAATTCTTCATCTGGATGGCAAATTCTTGGTAAAGAAGGGGCATATCAATACGATTGATATGGTAGAAACTGCACGCATGCCTACCCGTAAAGGTGCGTCCAGCGGTCGCACACATTTTGACGAATTCAGTGGCGTGCTACAGATAGAGAACAACAGAAAGCATCTGCGCCAGATTAAAATTTCAGCCGGTGTAATGAGTGCAAACGGCTATGTCGATATTGCAGCGAACAAGCAATTATCAGGACGGTTAAATGTCGATTTGAAAATACGCGCTGACTTGGGCAGCGTGCCGCTGGTATTGTCCGGTACTCTTACCGAGCCAGTGTGGAGCACGAGGCGTTAATTGGCAGCGTTTGCGAGGAATGAAACACAAATGGAATTATGAAAATGCCTTGGAAATTCGGTTAATCGCATTTTTCAAATTCTCCATTGAGGTGGCGAAAGACAGGCGAATGTAGCCTTCACTGCCGAAAGCTGAGCCAGGCACTATGGCTACACCAGCCTGCTCCAACAGGTATTCGGACAACGCTACGTCGGTAGCTTCTTTGATGATGCTCTTCTGGTACAAAGCCGCAATAACCGGACGCACATCGGGGAAAGCATAGAACGCCCCGCCACTCGTTATACATTTGACACCGGGAATTTTGTTCAGCGCATCCACTACGTAAAGATGTCGCTCGCGGAATGCTTTGAGCATCGGCGCAATGCAGCCCTGATCTCCGTTCAAGGCTGCTTCCGCAGCTACTTGCGAAATCGAAGTGGGATTGGATGTACTTTGTGATTGCACATTTTCCATTGCCGTTATGATGTGCTCTGGTCCTGCGGCATAACCGATCCGCCAGCCTGTCATTGCATAAGATTTGGACACGCCATTTAGAACCATAGTGCGTGAATAAAGATCGGGGCAGGCATTCAGAATGTTGACGAATTTTTCGTCACGCAACGCAATGTGCTCATACATATCATCGGTGGCAATTAATATCTGAGGATGCTTGCGCAAGATTTCGCCCAAAGCTTGTAACTCTTCCAGGCCGTAAACTGCACCGGATGGGTTGCTTGGGCTATTGATTACCACTATTTTTGTTTTGGTTGTGATAGCCGCAGATAATTGTGCAGCGCTCATTTTGAAATTTTGTTCGATGCCTGTCTGCACGATTACCGGCTTGCCCTCTGCGATGAGTACGATGTCCGGATAGGATACCCAATAAGGTGCCGGAATAATTACCTCATCGCCAGGATTGATTAAGGCAAGCGCCAAGTTAAAAAAACTTTGCTTGCCGCCGCAGGAAACCAGGATCTGTGTCGCTGTGTAATCCAGCCCATTGTCGCGTTTGAACTTGGCGACGATAGCCTGCTTCAGAGAGGGTGTACCTCCCACTGCGGTATATTTGGTGAAACCCTTGTTGATCGCGGCTATAGCTGCATCCTTAATATGCTGCGGAGTATCGAAATCGGGTTCACCTGCTCCCAACCCGATAATGTCTTTTCCTTCCGCCTTCAATTTGGAAGCTCGCGCGGTAACGGCGAGAGTAGGGGAGGGTTTGATTGCTTGTACGCGCTTCGATAGTTCCAAGATTGTATCCTTATGGGCTTAGAGTAAACTGTCCCGTATTTTAAAATTTTTAATTCAAATTTGGCTGAAATTATACCGTGATTAAGACTTTTCCTAATAGCCCCTATTTTTTGCATCAGCCTTTTGAACCAGCGGGCGATCAGCCCACTGCGATTGCGCAATTGGTCGAGGGGGTAAATGAGGGGCTATCGTTTCAAACTCTGCTTGGTGTGACTGGCTCTGGTAAAACATTCACTATGGCGAACGTCATCGCCCAATTGGGGCGACCAGCCATCATCATGGCACCAAATAAGACGTTGGCGGCACAGTTGTATTCTGAAATGCGCGACTTTTTTCCCGAAAATGCAGTGGAATATTTTGTCTCCTATTACGATTACTACCAGCCAGAAGCCTACGTTCCATCGCGTGATATGTTTATCGAGAAAGATTCAAGCATAAATGAGCAGATCGAGCAGATGCGCTTGTCGGCCACCAAATCACTGTTGGAGCGACAGGATGTGGTGATTGTGGCCACTGTCTCGGCCATCTATGGTATTGGCGATCCGGTTGATTATCATGGCATGGTTCTACACCTGCGCGAGCATGAAAAATTGGTACGGCAGGATGCAATCAAGCGTCTCACAGAGATGCAGTATGAACGTAACGATGTGGATTTTTCGCATGGGCATTTTCGAGTGCGCGGCGATGTAATCGACATTTTCCCGGCAGAGAATAGTGAGCATGCGTTACGGCTGACGATGTTTGATGATGAAGTGGAAAGCTTGTCGCTATTTGATCCACTTACCGGCCACATCTTGAGCCGCGTGCCACGTTTTACTGTGTATCCGTCCAGCCACTACGTTACGCCGCGCAGCACCACATTGCAGGCCATAGAAACCATCAAGGTTGAGCTGGCTGAGCGCATAGATTTTTTTCAACGCGAACATAAATTGGTGGAAGCGCAGCGTATCGAACAGCGTACTCGCCACGATCTGGAAATGTTGAACGAGATCGGTTTTTGTAAAGGCATCGAAAATTATTCGCGCCATCTGTCTGGACGCAAGGCGGGTGAACCACCACCTACGCTGATTGATTACCTTCCACCCAATGCGCTGATGTTTATAGATGAAAGCCACATTACTATTCCGCAGATCGGCGGCATGTACAAAGGTGATCGGGCGCGCAAGGAAAATCTGGTTAACTACGGTTTCAGAATGCCATCGGCACTGGATAACCGTCCGCTACGTTTTGATGAGTTTGAACACGTAATGCGCCAATCCATATTTGTTTCTGCGACACCGGCTGTTTATGAGGCAGAGCATACCGGACAAGTGGTGGAACAATTGGTGCGTCCGACTGGATTGGTTGATCCTCAAATTGAAGTGCGGCCGGCTACACATCAGGTGGATGATTTGATGTCAGAGGTAAATCTGCGTACGGCAAAGGGCGAGCGAGTGCTAGTCACCACGCTGACCAAGCGTATGTCAGAAGATCTCACCGAATATTTTTCCGAGCACGGTATAAAAGTGCGTTACCTGCATTCAGATATTGAGACCGTTGAGCGAGTGGAAATCATTCGTGATCTGCGTTTGGGCATGTTTGACGTGCTGGTTGGTATTAATCTGCTGCGCGAGGGGTTGGACATCCCCGAGGTGTCACTGGTAGCGATACTTGATGCTGACAAGGAAGGTTTTTTGCGTTCGGAGCGTGCGCTCATTCAGACCATAGGCCGCGCCGCGCGCCATATTAACGGCAGCGCAATACTCTACGCTGATAAAATTACTAATTCGATGCGCCGTGCAATCGACGAGACTGAGCGCAGGCGGAACAAGCAGCTATTGCACAATGAACTGCACGGCATTATTCCCCAAGGTGTGCAGAAGCGTATAAAGGATATTATCGAGGGCAGCTATGAGCCAGATGCTGCTCGCAAGCAATTGAAAATAGAACAAGATCAGGAAAAATACCTGGCGATGAGTGAGCGTGACCTTGCCAAGGAAATTAAACGGCTGGAAAAGGAAATGCTGCAAGCAGCGAAAAACCTCGAATTTGAGCGTGCCAGTGAATTGCGCGACCAATTGAAGAAGCTGCGGGAGAGTGTATTTATGTCCCTACTTTGAGTTGGAGAATTTGAATTACTGATGCATTACAATACGTTTTTTATTGTAATGAGTAGAATAATTGAAAAAAGTTAGCGTTTTATTTTGCTGCATGGGAAATATCTGTCGATCACCCACCGCTGAAGTAGTGTTCCGCACACGCGTTGAGGAAGCGGGGTTGGCACGGCATATGCTGATTGATTCGGTAGGTACGCATGATTATCATATTGGCAATCCGCCGGATATGCGGACGCAGCGTGCTGCGTTACAGCGTGGATACGACATGAGTATGTTGCGTGGGCGACAGGTTGAGGTTGCCCATTTTACTCGTTTTGATTATGTGCTGGCGATGGACTGTGCCAACCTTGGCATTCTGCAACGTTTATGCCCGGTGCGGGAGCGAGGGCGTTTGGGATTGTTTTTGGAATATGCGAGCCGACATGGCGAGCGTGAAGTTCCCGATCCATACTATGGTGAAGCTGATGGTTTCGAGCGTGTGCTTGATATGGTGGAGGATGCATCAGACGGATTGTTACGGCACATTCAGAAGACCCTAATGTAAAGTGGTGGGTTGTGTTGCTGCGTATGTTTTTGATGTTGAATGATGCAGGAAAACAATAAAGCCGCGCAGTTATTATATTGCGCGGCTTTATTGTTTTTACGTTCTACATTATTTTGTAGCAACGCCACTGGTTCAACTATCAGCTCAAAGTTTGTTGAGTCTCGATTTGTACCAATGGTTCGTTGTTTTCCATACTGTAAATTTCACGTGGACGTGAGCGGCGACGTGACGCTGGCGGTGCAGTTTCAACCTGGGCGGTGGCTGCTGCTGAAGAACGTTTGACTGCGTCAGTTTCGATCTGCACCAACCCGTTGCCATTGGTTGTAGAACTAGCTTGAGTTGATGTACTTGCCTGCTCAACAAGAAGTTGGCGCGGTTCTATATTTTGAATATTTTTTGGTTCTGCGGTCTCACTGTGGCGCGTGATTTCAACGGCGTTCATTACCGCATTAGGAGTGGTTTCGGTCAGGATAGGTTCTTCACTGGCTAGTTGTCCCGCTGCCTGCTGATCACGCCTTTCGCGTTCGCGCTGGCCACCGCGCCGACCGCGCTTACGTCCAGTGCTCTGACTATTTTCTTCTGTTGGTTCAGTGACAGGTGCAACTTTTGCTATGCTTTCCAATACTGCTGTTTCGGCCGGTACGCGAGGTGGTCGGGGCGTACGTGCAGTGCGCGGTTCTTGTGTTTTGGGTGCTGTTTGCACAGTTTTTTCTACGCGTGGATGAGTTTCTTCACGATCACGACGCGGATTATTGCGCTGACGGTTGCCCTCTGGTCGACTGCTATCCGGGCGGTTACCATTTGAGCTACGACTTTCTCGTTCACGTCGAGGCGGGTTATTGGTGCGCGGTTTAGGAATCGGCTTTTCGGGCGTTTTTTCCGCACCCAGTGACTTGAGCCAGCCTATCAGCTTAGTGAAAATAGAAGGTTGCGAGGAGGCTTCCCGGACTGCTCGCATTGGAGCGGGCTGTGGAGGCGTGACACCTTGAACGACCGCTTGGGGGCGCTGCGGTTTTGTTTCTTGCGCAGCTTTGGCCGTTACATGGTTTGCTTCTGGTATCGCTACCAACTTGTAGCTGGCTTGCAAGTTTTCGGCGGTCATGTCATCTTGGCGCAAACGAGTCACGGTATAATGCGGGGTTTCCATATTTGCATTTGGAATCAGCGTAATGACCACCTTTAGCCGCGATTCAATTTGGTGGATTTCAGCGCGCTTTTCATTAAGCAGGAATGTGGCGACATCTAATGGCACTTGCACGTGGATAGCGGCACTGTGTTCTTTCATCGCTTCTTCCCGAATGATACGCAGGATGTGCAAGGCGGAAGATTCGATGCCGCGGATATGGCCGATACCGTTACATCGGGGGCAGGGAGTGTGGCTGGTTTCTTCCAGGCTGGGTTGCAGGCGTTGGCGCGATAATTCCAACAGGCCAAAGCGCGAGATCTTCCCTGTTTGCACACGCGCACGATCATAATGTAATGCATCGCGCAGGCGATTTTCTACCTCACGTTGGTTGCGGGTACTTTCCATGTCGATAAAATCGATCACGATCAGACCACCTAAATCGCGCAGACGCATCTGCCGGGCAATTTCTTCGGCTGCTTCCAGATTGGTGTTGAGCGCGGTCGACTCTATATCCGCGCCGCGCGTGGCGCGTGCTGAATTGATATCGATTGCGGTGAGTGCTTCGGTATGATCAATAACAATGGCGCCACCAGAGGGAAGATTTACTTGGCGTGCATGCGCCGATTCGATCTGATGCTCAACCTGGAAGCGCGAGAACAAAGGTACGTCATCTTGATATCGTTTGATTACATGGACATTGTTTGGCATGACCGTGCTCATGAAAGCGCGAGCCTGCTGGTAGATATCATCCGTGTCGACTAGAATTTCACCGATCTCAGGGTGGAAATAGTCGCGTATGGCGCGCACCACCAAGCTACTCTCGAGGTAGATAAGTGATGGTGCTTTTTCGGTTTTTGCTGCGCTTTCGATGGCATCCCACAATTGTTTGAGGTAGTTAAGATCCCATTGCAGCTCTTCTAGATTGCGACCAATTCCAGCAGTGCGCGCAATGATGCTTGCACCTTGGGGCACTTCCAATTGCGATAGGATGTCGCGCAGTTCATTGCGCTCTTCTCCTTCGACACGGCGAGATACGCCGCCACCGCTGGGATTATTGGGCATCAGCACAATGTAGCGGCCAGCCAGACTAATATAAGTAGTTAGCGCGGCTCCCTTATTGCCGCGCGCGTCTTTTTCAACCTGGATAAGTAGTTCCTGGCCTTCGCGCAATGCTTCCTTGATGCTGGGACGGCCGCTACCTTCTTGATTCAGATAATTAATGGGGGAAACTTCTTTGAATGGCAGGAAACCGTGGCGGTTACCACCATATTCGACGAAGGCTGCTTCAAGGCTGGGTTCGATACGGGTAATTATGGCCTTGTATATATTACTTTTGCGTTGCTCTTTGCCAGCGGATTCAATGTCGAGGTCGATCAATTTTTGACCGTCGACAATGGCGACACGGAGTTCTTCCGCTTGTGTCGCATTGAATAACATGCGTTTCATTATATTTTCTCCCGCGCTCTGACACGGGCAGAACAAGTCTACGCACGGCTAACCGCGCGCGAGAAAGTGAATAAAAGCCGTGCAAACAATGCAGATATAGCGATGTCGACGGTTGTTCAAAATATTGTTCTCGTTATTAGCTTGTTAATAATTAGCAGGTGCCGCCAATTTTGTTATAGGGGCGACACGGAAAAAAATCCACAGGTGCTTTGAGCGCGCAAATCAATTACTATCACTGCTTCTTCCGGTGAGTGACATTAACCGGATTGCGTTGGAACGGGGCGGCGGCATTGTTGCCTGCTCCACACTCACGGGGAATTCGCGTCCCGTTTTTCCGTTAGCCAATACGCGTTATCGGGAAGTATAAGCATAATGAATGATTTACGCAAAGAATCTGTAACCTGGACCAAGATTGACGAGGGTAGCTGCGATCAGCGCATTGATAATTTTCTATGCAAATATCTTAAAGGTGTCCCCAAGAGCCACATCTATCGTATCCTGCGTAGCGGCGAAGTACGCGTGAATAAGAAGCGCGTGGATCAGACTTATCGCCTGCAACTGAGCGATCATGTGCGTATCCCGCCGGTGCGGGTAGCTGAAGTGCAAGATCGTGATTATGTCCCAGCACTTGAATTTCCTATTTTGTATGAAGACGATGCGTTGTTAGTGATCGACAAGCCATCTGGAGTAGCGGTACATGGCGGAAGTGGGGTTAGCTTCGGCATTATTGAGCAATTGCGTAGTGCACGTCCGCAAGCCAAATTCCTCGAACTGGTTCACCGCCTGGACCGCGAAACTTCGGGCGTGCTGCTACTGGCGAAGAAGCGTTCAGCCCTGATCCACCTGCACGAGCAGATGCGCGATGGAAAAAACGACAAGCGGTACCTGTGCTTAGTATTAGGTAAATGGCAGAATGCTAAACAGCACGTTAAATTACCACTACACAAATTTAACACTCAGAATGGCGAGAAACGCGTAATGGTGCGTGAAGACGGGCAAGCCTCACACACTATCTTTACCCTGCAAAAAAATTGGCCTGAATTCAGCTTGCTTGAAGCTCAGCTTAAAACTGGACGCACCCACCAAATTCGTGTGCATCTTTCTCATCTAGGTTTTCCTATTGCGGGCGATGATAAGTACGGCGATTTCGCGCGAAACAAAGAATTGATAAAGCAGGGTTTAAAGCGCATGTTCCTGCATGCACACAGCATTACTTTCGCCCATCCGTTGACGGCTGCGTCGCTGCAACTGAGTGCGCCGTTGCCGAAAGCATTGCAAGGGTTCGTGGATGAGTTGGAGGGAAAAACTTTTTGATGAGTACAGTGTCGCACGCTAATTGAAACTTATTAAACCTAGTATCAACGTAGTTTACTAGCCTGATTAATAATGCGCAATGCCAGAAGCTAGTATGCAGATTGGCTATCTTTCGATAGTGATGCCGGCAAAAATGCTAATATCCGCGCCTCATTTTTTGGTAGATTCTAATGGCGAAACGTTATGATTTGATTGTGTTCGATTGGGATGGCACAGTTATGGATTCCACCGCCGTGATAGCGGGTTCGATCCAGGCTGCATGTCGGGATTTGGGTTTAACCGAGCCTAGCGATGTTGTTGCGAAATATGTAATTGGCCTGGGGTTGCATGAGGCGCTACGCCAAGCCGTGCCGGATTTACAGGAGAATCAGCGCGATGATCTGGTGGCACGTTACCGTCATCATTTCCTTGCACAGGATGAGGCTATTCCATTGTTCGAGGGAGCGCAGCAAACAATTGCGGATCTGCACGCTGTTGGATACTTGCTGGCAGTGGCGACGGGCAAAAGCAGACAGGGGTTAAAGCGGGCCATGCAAGCAAGCGGGATGGAGTCTTATTTCCATGCTACCCGCACTGCAGACCAAACATTTTCCAAGCCGCACCCAGCGATGTTACTGGAAATCATGGATGAGCTTGGAGTTATGGCGCCGCGTGTGCTGATGGTGGGTGATACTACACATGATTTGCAGATGGCGCGTAACGCCGGTGTTGACGTGATTGGCATGACGCATGGCGCGCACCCGGTAGACCAGTTGCGTGCACTGGAACCGCTGGCGTTGCTGGACGATTTTGTCGGACTGCGTGCATGGTTTAAAGAATACGCCTGATATACTGGGTGCAGTTTTTATTGAGGGATAATTATGTCAGAACAAAATAGCAACTGGGAACGTGGCGTGCTGGAGAAGCTTGCTATGTCGGCCATTCAGGAGCAGCGCCGGGCGCGTCACTGGAGTATTTTTTTCAAGGTGTTGACGTTTGGCTATTTATGCGTCTTGCTATTTCTGTTTTTGGGCTGGATAGGAAAATCCGAGTCGCCGTTAAGCGGCAAGCACACCGCACTGGTGGATATGCATGGCGTGATTGCGGCAGAGACCGCAGCCAATGCCGACAGTGTCATGACCAGCCTGCAGGATGCATTCAAGGATAGTCATACGCAAGGGGTTATATTGCGAATGGATAGTCCCGGCGGTAGTCCAGTGCAATCGGGTT
>JBKJQT010000202.1:0-3359 GCA_046593855.1 Candidatus Nitrotoga sp.
GCCAGATTGCTGTCGGGCGCACGGATGTCGGAGCTAAAGTAGCTGGAGCTGTCTTAACCTGGTCGGCAGGTTTCTTTTCAGGAATGGCTGTTTTAGCTGCGGGCCTCTTAGCTGCTACTGCCGTTCCTGAAAAGAAACCTGCCGTCCAGGTTAAGACAGCTCCGGCTACTTTAGCTCCGACATCCGTGCGCCCGACTGCAATTTGGCCTTTTCCTACACCAGGCATTAACAAGCCAAATTAATGTAGGCTGCAATGCAGTCCTTGAATTATTAATTAGGGCTGATCATACGCAGTTTTCGGCTTTGCCCCACTGGGCGCACGCAAGTCTGCATGCGCTTCTTTTCTTTGACACCGATGCAGTAAGCAAGAGCTGATAAGGCGGGAGAAAATGCAGCAAAACGACTGCTCTTTACGGTAAGCGAATGATAGCCGGCCATAAAATGGTTAAGACAATGTACTAGTATTTCTTAGGTCCATTATCAGCCGGCTCTCTCGTAGCACACTATTTATGCATACCGCTTCAGAAACTGAGTGGCAACTTGCGGTTCAATGCAAATCAGGTCGAAAAATTTAATAACACTGCAAACCTAGCGTACGCGCTATAAATATGACCAGTTCACAGCTTTATTTGCGGTTGCTCGACTATATCAAACCCTACTGGCGCATATTTGCACTTTCCATCCTTGGTATGGTAGTGGCTGCGGCTACTGAGCCGCTATTGCCGGTTTTGCTCAAAACCATGCTAGACGGCACATTCGTGCACAAAGATGAAACTATCATCCGATTGCTCCCTCTGTTTATCTTGGCGATTTTTCTTGTACGCGGGGTGGCTACTTTTGTTGCCACCTACACTATCACCTGGGTGGGAAGTAAGGTAGTAATGGACTTGCGCAACGAAATGTTCAGTAAGCTGCTTTCCCTGCCTGCGCGCTTTTATGATGACCACACAACTGGCAACCTGATCTCAAAATTGACCTTTGATGTAACACAGGTAACCGCTGCCGCTACAACCGTAGTAACCATTGGTATCCGTGATTCTCTTATAATTGCGGGACTGCTGAGCTGGCTTTTTTATCTCAACTGGAAGCTTACTCTACTCAGCTTAATCATGGCGCCTGTGATTATCTTTATCATGAAAACCATCAGCGGGCGCTTGCGGGTAGCCAGCCGCAATTCGCAGCGCGCGATGGGAGACATCACTCAAGTGATTGAAGAGAGTGTGACCGCGCACAAGGTGGTGAAGCTTTTCGGCGGACAGCAATATGAAAGCCAGCGTTTTAGTAGTCAGGCTAACTGGGTGCGCCGTCACACCATGAAACAGGCCGCCGCGGCGGCCGCCAATATACCCATCGTGCAGATGGTGGCAGCGGTGGCGCTTGCAGTCATCGTTTATCTCGCTACCGAACAATCGCGCAGTGATGACACAACAGTGGGTGGCTTCCTTTCCTTTATTACAGCCATGTTGATGTTGACCCCGCCGCTAAAACGGCTCGCCAGCGTCAGCGAGCATTTGCAGCGCGGACTGGCGGCTTCAGAAAGCGTGTTCGAGCTGCTTGATACACCAAGTGAAATAGATACCGGCAAGAAATTAATTACTCATGCCTCTGGCCGACTGAAGCTTGAACAAGTAAACTTTTCTTATCAGAAAGGCGAAAAGTTGGCATTAAGTGACATTAACCTGGAAATTCCTGCAGGGCAGACAGTCGCGCTGGTTGGTGCCTCAGGCAGTGGTAAAAGTACTCTAGCGAACCTCGTACCACGCTTCTATTCGCCGAATAGTGGACGCATTACACTGGACACTTATGACCTTGCGGAACTCACACTGGCCAGCCTGCGCGCTAATATTGCACTGGTAAGTCAAGATGTGGTGCTATTCAATGACACCGTTGCAGCCAACATTGCCTATGGCCAGATACGCAAAGTACCGGAGACAGAAATTATTGCTGCCGCGCGGGCGGCCCATGCAATGGAATTTATTAATGAAATGCCACAAGGTTTGCAAACACTGGTGGGTGAACGGGGGGTGCGCATGTCTGGCGGACAGCGCCAGCGCATTGCCATTGCTCGCGCTATTCTCAAAAATGCACCTATTCTTATTCTGGATGAAGCCACATCCGCATTGGATAGCGAATCTGAGCGTCATGTGCAAGCTGCACTAGAAACCCTAATGCAAGGACGCACCACGCTAGTAATTGCTCATCGTTTTTCCACCATTGAAAAAGCCGACAGAATTGTTGTATTGCAGAAAGGTGAAATTGTTGAAATTGGAACGCACCAGGAATTGCTTGCCAAAGGGAATGTATACGCACAGCTGCACCGCAGCCAATTCATGTGGAATGATATTGCCCGCGACAATTCAGAATAATCAATACGTTTGGCTGCATTTGCAGCTAGATTTAAGCGTTCACGACCTGAAAATTAAGCTTTCGTGGCGGGAGTAAACGCGTCGGAGAAGAATTCCTCGTTAGGCAATCTGCGCAAGGTCGTAAAGTCACGGTGTGCTGCTTCCACTACTACTGGTGCACCGCAGGTATACACTTGGTAGCCGGACAAATCGGGGTAGTCTTCGAGTACGGCCTGATGCACAAAGCCCGTCCTGCCTTGCCATTCATCCGTGGGCAACGCTTCCGACAAAACCGGTGTAAATTTTATGCCATGAGTTTCCCATTCCTTGGCTTTATCGAGCATATAGAGGCCACTCAATTTATGCGCCCCCCAATAAAAATGCATGGAACGTTTCACACCAACGTACAGTGCATGTTCGATGATGGACTTGATTGGTGCGAAGCCGGTACCGCTGGCGACAAACACCACCGGTTTGCTGCTATCTTCGCGCAGGAAAAAAGAACCTAGCGGCCCCTTGAAACGCAGGATATCACGCTCTTTCATTTGCATGAAAACATGCTTTGTGAACTCGCCACCCGAAATGTTTCGCACATGTAGCTGCAGAAACTCGTCATCGTGTGGAGCATTGGCCAGTGAGAAGCTGCGCGCCTTTCCGCCTTTCATAAGAATATCGATATATTGTCCCGCAAGGAACTGCAAACGCTCGTTGGCAGGCAACTTGAGGTAAAGCACCATCACGTCATCAAGTCGTTCCAGCTTGTGTACGCGGCAGGGCAGGGTTTTCACCGGTATGTCTTTTGCGGCATTCACTTCGCGGCACTCAATAATCAAATCAGACGTAGGTTTGGCGCAACAAAACAGAGCCATGCCCTCTGCTTTATCTGCTTCACTCAGCATGCTGTCCTCGTACTTGCCGTAATCCACGGTGCCTTGCAGCAGCAAACCCTTGCATGTCCCGCATACGCCGTCACGGCAACTGTACGGCAAAATAAAGCCATGCCTCAGTCCCGCC
>JBKJQT010000205.1:0-2974 GCA_046593855.1 Candidatus Nitrotoga sp.
TTGGCTTTAGGGGCGATTGCTCATCTTGCGGTGTTGCGTGCGCTGGACTTGAAAACAAAAGACTATAAATTTTCGCATGGCATGCGGCATGCACTGCCGAACGGCATAATGCTGTATGACAGTTACCATTGCAGCCGCTACAATACCCAGACCAAGCGCCTGAACGAGGCGATGTTTCATACCATTTTTAGCGCAATTATTCTATATTTGCATAGCCTTGATCTAAATAATAGCTTTGACCCAAACAATCGAGTTTGATCTTAAATCATTTGTCGCCAGTCTGCCCCTACTGCCTGGTGTGTATCGTATGCTGGATAGCCAAGGGCAAGTGCTTTATGTTGGCAAAGCTGTGCAGCTTAAAAAACGCGTCGCATCTTACTTCCAGAAAATAAATATCTCGCCGCGCATCAGACTGATGGTGTCGCATGTTGTCCGTATTGAGGTGACGGTCACTCGCTCCGAGGCTGAGGCTCTGCTGCTGGAAAATAACTTAATAAAAACATTAAAACCGCGATACAACATACTTTTTAGAGATGATAAGTCTTATCCATATATCGTCCTGACCGGAGATGGCTTTCCTCGTCTGGCTTATTATCGTGGTGCGACTGGTAAGCACCATCAATACTTCGGACCTTACCCTAACTCACATGCCGCTAAGGAAAGCATACAGTTGCTGCAAAAAATTTTTCGCATCCGTACGTGCGAGGACAGCACATTTTCTAATCGCGCTCGTCCCTGTTTGCTGCACCAAATTCATCGCTGCACTGCTCCATGTGTTGGGTTGATTAGCCAGCAGAATTACGCAATAGATGTGCGTAACGCGAATTTACTGTTACAGGGCAAGCAGGGCGAGGTGGAAGGCTTGCTACGCCAAGCTATGGAGAATGCAGCTGAAGCCCAGCACTACGAGCAGGCCGCTGCGCTACGCGACCAGTTGCATGCACTGCATACGGTACAGCAAAAGCAGTTCATGGAAAGCGGTCGTGCAACGGATGCGGATATCGTCGCCGTTGCTGAACTGAATGGCGTGCTGTGCGTGAATCTGGCCATGGTGCGCGGCGGCAGACATCTGGGTGATAAGAGCCTTTTTCCGCAAAATGCCGAAGGGCAGGCGGCTGACGAAGTGCTGCACGCCTTTCTGGCACAGCATTATTTAAACCATAGCGTGCCGCCTCTTATTCTTACCAGCACGCCTCTCACGGCAGATGCATTGGAAGAATTACTTGGCGAGCAGGTAGGGCATAAGGTACAGATACGCCACAGTGTAAGTGGTGAGCGGCGCCAATGGTTGGATATGGCGCTGAAAAATGCTCTGCTGGCAATACACCAGCAAGCAGGCCAGCAGGCCAGGCAGCTTGCTCGACTGGAGAAATTGCGCGAAGTACTTGCGCTCCCGCAACTGTCACGCATCGAATGTTTTGATATCAGTCACACCATGGGCGAAGCGACTGTGGCTTCTTGTGTCGTGTACGACAATTTGGCTATGCGTACTGCGGAGTACCGGCGCTACAACATCAGCGGTATTACTGGGGGAGATGACTATGCAGCTATGCGCCAAGCTTTGTTTCGTCGCTATCAAAAATTACAGGCAGGGGAAGGCAAACGTCCCGATTTGATTTTGATAGATGGCGGCGCAGGTCAGCTAAGTGTGGCTTGTCAGGTGTTGGAACAACTAGGCCTGATGGAAATACCGTTAATGGGCGTAGCCAAAGGCGTAGAACGCAAGCCCGGATTAGAGCAATTATTGCTTCCGCAGCATGAAAAACCGCTACAATTGTTGCCGGACAATCCAGCATTGCACTTGATTCAACAGGTGCGCGATGAAGCGCACCGTTTCGCTATTAGCGGACACCGCGCCAAACGGGGTAAAGCGCGCACAACATCCATGCTGGAGGAAATCAGCGGGGTAGGGGAGAGGCGCAGACGTAATTTGCTGGCTCGGTTCGGAGGTCTGCAAGGCGTGTACCAAGCCAGTTTGGAAGAATTGGCACAGGTAGAGGGTATTAGTCTGTCGCTGGCGGAAAAAATTTATCAACAATTGCACTAATCATGCCACTCAATATTCCAAATCTGCTAACTTGCTTGCGCATTATGCTTATACCGGTGTTTCTCGGGGTGTTTTACCTGCCTGACACAACACTTTCTCTACACCACAAGCATTTAGTCAGCACGTTGATATTCGCGTTGGCCGCTCTTACAGATTGGCTAGATGGCTATCTGGCGCGCGCGCTCAATCAGACTTCCGCTTTTGGCGCATTTCTCGATCCGGTCGCCGATAAGCTGATGGTAGCTGCTGCATTGATTATGTTGGTAAAGCTTGGCTATGTGGATATGGTCATTGCTTTCATCATTATTGGCCGTGAAATTGCCATCTCTGCTTTGCGTGAATGGATGGCCCAGCTTGGAGAAAGCAAGAGCACCGCGGTTTCCATGCTGGGTAAGGTGAAAACTGTATTTCAGATGATTGCCATATTGTTGCTGCTTTGCCATGAATCGTTGGTGGGTTTGCCAGCTAATGCATTGGGTACATTGTTGATTTATCTTGCTGCTATATTGACATTGTGGTCAATGATTTATTACTTGAAACTTGCTCTGCCACAGATTGCACGCAAATAGAGGGAACATTATGTTGCATAAAGACCACTATTCTAGTGGCAAGGATTGACACGAAATACAGTTTTTCCATTTGGCTATACAGAAATGAACATTGCATTAGGCCAGCGACAAATAACACGAACATTATTGATTTTTTATCGCATGCGGGGTATAGTGCTCCGCTTTCGGGGTGTAGCGTAGCCTGGTAGCGCGCCTGCTTTGGGAGCAGGATGTCGGGAGTTCGAATCTCTCCACCCCGACCAGTATATCTTAGTAGTACAGAGTCGAATGGCTCCACAGGAAATTGTGCCCGTAGCTCAACCGGATAGAGCACCAGCCTTCTAAGCTGGGGGTTACAGGTTCGATTCCTGTCGGGCAC
>JBKJQT010000271.1:0-4388 GCA_046593855.1 Candidatus Nitrotoga sp.
TGCTATTTCTTGATGGGACCGCTTGCCGGCGGAGCTGCGGAACCCGCTGCCGAGAAGTGTGCGCTTATGCCGGACGCGCGCCGGTGTGGACGATCGTTCCGACGTGCTCGCCCCGCAGCGCGGCAGTGAGCCGGCCTGGTACGAGTCCGTTCACGACCTGCACGCGCTCGATATGGCGCGCAGTCGCCATGACCTCGAGGAACGGCAGTGTGCCCTTGAGCTTTGCCAGGTCAGCCGCATTCGTTTCGGGGAGAAACTTCGCCTGCTCGCCGCCGGGGCCCTTGGGATCGGCGGTATATACCCATCCACGGCCTCGACGATCGTCAGGCCGGCCGCCCCGAGCGCGTCTGCGAGCAGGAAGGCACCCGTGTCAGCCCGGTGGGTCGGGATGCGCGAGTTCGGGAACTCGTGATGATGGTTCGGCGGGAACGCGCTGCCTACGACCGCACGCGCCGTGGCAAGGTGAATCGCGAGCTGGCTGGCAATGGTCGGGTGCTCGACGTAAGAGACGCCTTCCGGTGCGCGCAGCGAGGCGAGGATGTGGCCGTTTTGGCCCGCCTCGCTGGCGGCGAGCGGAGCAAGTGAGCCGACTGGCAGACCGAGGTCGAGGCCGACACCGTAGAGGTGGCGGGCCCGAATGCCGGCGCCGGTCAGGATGAGCAGGCGGTGCTCGGGCAGGAGCTTACGCAACTCGTCCACGATCGGCAGGATCGCTTCGGCACCGCGGTCCATTATGGAGCGCCCGCCGATCTTGACGACCTGCAGCCAAGGAAGGATACGGATCGGGCGTATGCCCGCGACGGGACGGGTCAGATTGCTATCCTGGAGGGTCTGGCGTGCGAGAGGCGAGGCGACGTGCTTGATGCTATTGGTAGTATTAGTCATGGCGGTGATCCTCAATTTTCGGTGATGATGGTGCCGACGTGCTCGCCGGCAAGTGCGCCGGTCAGGTTGCCGGCGATGAGGCCGTTTGCAACCTGTACTTGGCGGACGTGGTTTGCCGCCTGGAGGAGGTCAAGCACCGGGAACTCGAGGATCGAGTCATGTAGTCCCTTCGCTTTAATCTCGTCGACCGAAATCTTTGGGATAAAGGTGGGCTTTTTCGAGGTCTTAGGATTGGCCGTATAAAGGCCATCCTCATCTTTCACAAAGATCATTGTTTTGCAGCCGAACTGCTCGGCGAGCAGGAAACAGCCGGCGTGGGTGCGATAGGGCGGGATGACGCCCTCGGCGGGGGGACGCATCGAATTGTCCCAACATGGCGGCATTCTGGTCGGCCACCGAGGCGCCAAACTGCGCGAGCACGCCCGCCGGGAGTCCAACCCCCGCAGCGATTGAGTAAAGGTGCCGGGCCCGCCGGGTACCGGCGCCGGTACCGATCAGTAGCTTGTGAGCCTTGCGGACCGCGACAATCTAGTCCACGAGCGGGTAGACGGCCGCGCGGACGCGGTCAATGATGCTCTGCCCGCCGATCTTTATCACCGTCGCATCCGGCAATATCCGGAAATTTGCTGCTGCTGACGCCGCCGTTTGAAGCTGTGTATCGGTTAGCGAGCGCTGCATCAGTAGCTCTTCGAGCTCCACTGTCATGTTGGTCTTGGTCATGGGTTTTCTTTCGTTGTATTTATTCACTGCGGCACTTCTCGGCGGATCCGCGATTCACCCCGGCGATAGGATCATAAATTAAGCGTTATATATGAGAAAACCGTAGGCCAAAAAACCCTACACGAGAGACTGTCAATGCCGGCATAATACATACCAAATGCTGTATTAAAAGTGTACTAGTCCGGGTTAATATTGAAGCGACCATTAAATAGTTTCAAGCGGCATATTTTACTCGTGGGATCTCGAAAATAAGAGGCTACGCGTCTTGAATCACTCTCCAACATCGTAATGTGATCGTTGCCAGCGGCACGCAATTTCTCTTTGGTACGCACACCTACATCAGCTTATGCTGTGATACCCAAAATCACACTGGAAGCTTTGAATATCCCCATGGCTTTAGTCCCCACAGCGAGTCCGAGCAAAATAGAGCTATCGTTTGTGATGATGGCAGCAAACGAGCCTCCGCCGGCCAAATCAATGATTGCTTCCGTGTTGACTGCCCCCGAATTAACGCGAGAAATGGTGCCGCATAAACGATTCCGCGCGGAAAAGTTAACATCTTTATCATCTGTCACCAAAATTACGGATGACGACTTGATGAGCGCGAACACTTCCGCGCCGAGACACAACCCGAGTGCCTCTGTGCTCTCGTGAGTAATAATTGCGACTATCTTCTCTCCACCGACTATTTTCAGTTCGATTTCGTCGTTGGCAGCCCCGCGTTTGACTGTCGTTACTTTGCCTAGAAATTGGTTGCGGGCACTAGTTTTCATGTTCATTCTTTTAATTAATAAAAAATCGTCTGCAACTCCCTCAGCCTGCCGACTAAGTCGATCAACAAATTCACGGTGTTCCCTTTCAATGATTTTGAAGCTCTCTACTAGTTGCTCGCCGCGCCGAGTCAATCGGGTACCACCGCCCCCCTTACCCCCGGTTACCCGTTCCACCAGTGGCTGGCCCGACTGATTGTTCATGCTGTCAATGGCGTCCCAAGCGGCCTTGTAGCTCATTTTTATGGACTTGGCAGCTTGGGAAATGGAGCCACATTCGGCGATCTTGGCGAGCAAGCCAATGCGGCCCGGGCCACCAAAATTTTCACCTCCCACCGTCATCCATACTGAACCATGTAATTCAATCGAATTTTCTTTTGGCTCCATATTTTTAATATCCCTTCCATTTTGTAATTTAAAGTATATCGGGAACTAGCGGTATTGACTGCGTACATCATGTTATCAGGTTATTTTTACCTTGTAATTTACCCAATTCAATGAGGAGAAATAAGTTCTACTTTGTGTTTTTCCGATATGCAAAAAAATGAGGCGGATTCAAGTTCGAAGTGCAACAGCTCATGTTGGCTTGGTGTAGCGCATCTCCACCCCAAATAATACTTCATGCGGTGATCTAAAACCCAGCACTTTGCGCGGCCGGTGGTTGAGTCGCTCTGCAGCCCGCTGCACTTGCTCCTCAGTAACGTCAGTCAACTCCATGCCCTTGGGAAAGTACTGCCGGAACAGCCCATTACTGTTCTCATTCAGACCTCGCTCCCAGGAACTGTATGGATGCGCGAAATAAATCGAGGTCTGTAGTTCTGCTGCAATGCTTTCATGTCCCGCAAACTCACGGCCGTTATCGAATGTAATAGTGTGGCATTTGTCCTTATAGGGACTCAGTAAACTCGTTGTCACAGCCGTTACACCTTCAGCATGTTTGCTGCGTATGTGTCCCGCCAACACATAGCGCGACTTCCTTTCAACCAGTGTAACCAACCCACCTTTGTGATTCTTGCCGATGACGGTATCACCCTCCCAATCCCCTATGCGCGTCTTTTGGTCAACGATTTCCGGACGTTCATCAATGCTGACACGGTTCTTGATCATGCCTCGCCGCTCTTGCCCACTTGCATATCGCTTGCGGCGTGGTTTCTGGCTTCGCAAATGCTGGCACAGGTCACCTCCCTCACGTTTGTCTGCGTAGACATGCCGGTAGATCGCCTCATGGCTGATCTGCAATTTGCCTTCCAGCTCAAGCCGATTGGCGGCTTGTTCTGGGCTGAGGTCTTCCCGGATCAACCTCGCGACTTCCGCCCAGCTATCCGATGAGAATTGCTTGCCATTGATACAGGCTTGCTTGCGCTCATCACGTAACGATTGCGCCTGTTTTGGCCGCCAGCCGCGTTGACCTTTGTTTCGCCTAAACTCTCGTGAAATCGTCGATTTGTCCACGCCCATCTTTTGGGCAATCTGAGTTTGATTCAAACCCGCTTGTTTCAATCCGTAAATCTGATATCGTTGTCCGCTGGTGAGCTGCTTATATTTCTTCATCTGTGCTCCTTTTACTTGGTCGTTTAAGTGGCTCCGATATTAACGCAGCTCGCCACCTAAATTCACTTACAAAAGTTGCACTTCAGAGTTGAATCCGCCTAACAATTATATTTCAAATTTTCCTTCCAAATCCCCGGAGAATTTTTTCTACAGCCTCGTTAGGCCGCCTTGTAACCATCAACTGCAATCAACACGACAAAATTCCACATGAATCAAGGCATCAAAATTAGAATAAATCCTAAGGTTGATGGATATTTTAGAAAAGCCAAAAAGTGGCAGAAAGAGTTGGATACATTGAGAATGATCCTTCTCGGCTGTCAGCTGACCGAAGAATTGAAGTGGGGTAAGCCTTGTTACACGTTTCAGGAAAAAAACATAGTTTTAATAATTGGATTTAAAGAATATTGTGCGCTTTTGTTTACCCAAGGGACTTTGTTAAATGATGCCAATGGTATTCTAATC
>JBKJQT010000375.1:0-2648 GCA_046593855.1 Candidatus Nitrotoga sp.
AGTTATTGTTCGGTGAGCTGGACGGTCACAATATTGTGTTTTTGCCCCGTCATGGTCGCGGACACAGAATTCCTCCGACCGAAATCAATTTTCATGCCAATATCGACGTGCTGAAGCGGGTCGGAGTGACTGATATCATTTCAGTTAGTGCCGTTGGTTCTTTGCGCGAGGACTTGCCGCCGGGTACGCTCGTGATTATTGATCAATTTATCGATCATACTTTTGCGCGCAATAAGTCTTTTTTTGGCACGGGATTGGTGGCGCATGTCTCTATGGCTTACCCTGTTTGCAAAAGACTTGGTGATCATATTGAGATTGTTGCGAGAGAGGCAAATATCCCTATCGTTCGTGGCGGGACTTATCTAGTTATGGAAGGGCCACAGTTTTCCAGTCTGGCTGAATCGAATCTTTATCGTACCTGGGGGTGCGATGTAATTGGCATGACCAACATGCCAGAAGCCAAACTCGCCCGCGAGGCAGAGCTGTGTTACGCCACCGTAGCGATGGTGACTGACTTTGATTGTTGGCATCCCGACCATGAGCATGTAACAGTAGGGCAGATCATCAAGATGCTTGGCGAAAATGCCGACAAGGCGAAAGCGCTGGTAAAACACATCATTCCAAAAGTGCGCACTGATACGCTCGCCGATGTCTGTAGCTGTCGCTCGGCGTTGGAGTTCGCGCTTATTACTGCGCCGGAAATGCGCGATCCAGCCATGATTGAAAAGCTGGATGCTATTGCGGGCCGAGTGTTGCAAGGTAAGTCATAATGCCATCCGGTGAAGATGGCCTGCGCCTGCAGTTACTGGATGTGTCCCAGCGTTTACTTGAGCAGGGTTTGAATCGCGGTACTTCCGGCAATGCTGCCGTGCGTTGTGGTGAGGGCATATTGATTACGCCGTCTGCGATGTCGGTGGCGAAAATGTCCTCCGCGGACATGGTACGGATGGATTTGAATGGCAATGTTCTGTGCGGTGGAAAGCCCACCAGCGAGTGGCGCTTCCATCGTGACATTCTAGCCAACCGTCCTGACGTAAGTGCTGTCATTCACACTCATTCAGCGTTTGCTACGACATTAGCCTGTTTGCGCAAGGATGTTCCATCCGTGCATTACATGATTGCCGCAGCGGGTGGCAATACGATTCGTTGCACGCCCTATGCGTTGTTTGGCGAACAGACGCTTTCAGACTATGTGTTGTCCGCGCTGAAGGGGCGAAAAGCTTGCTTGCTGGCTAACCACGGCATGATTGCGCTGGGCTCTGATTTAACGGATGCGTTGACGGTAGCCATTGAGGTCGAATTTCTGTGTGAATTGTACTGGCGCGCTTTGCAGGCAGGTGAACCGTACATTCTTACGCCGCAACAAATGCACGACGTGCAAGAAAAATTTGTCGATTACAAAAAATGCATCTAACAACCTGAAGATATATGCCTATCAAATCTCTTATTCGCACCATTCTTCACTACCCTCAGCCGAATATCATGTTTCGCGATATCACGTCCCTCCTTAAGGATCCGATAGGTTTCAGGATCACCATAAACGAGTTGGTACGTCGCTATGCTGATATGGAAATCGACAAGGTGATGGGTATCGAAGCGCGAGGTTTTATCGTAGGAGCGCCGCTGGCTTATGCTTTGGGTAAAGGTTTTGTGCCGATTCGTAAACAAGGCAAGTTGCCTGCAGAAACTATAGGGTATGACTACGAACTGGAATATGGTACTGACCGTATCGAAGTTCATACCGATGCGATTACTTCAGGCGAAAGGGTATTGCTTGTGGATGATCTAATTGCTACCGGCGGTACGGCGGAGGCGGCGACCAGACTGATCGAGAAGATGGGCGGCAAAATTGTTGAGTGCTGTTTTGTCATTGATCTACCCGATATTGGCGGACGTAAGCGCTTGGAGAAACAGGGCTACAGTGTGTTTGCACTATGTGAATTTGAAGGTGACTGAACGCCTACACCATTGTGATTGCTGTCATTTAATTAAGGACAGTAGTCCAGAGAAATTACAAACTGGATAATTACGATAATGGGGATGGCAATTTTTGAGGCACCATATGAAAGTTGAAACTCTGCGTTGGTCGGATGGCGTGCTTGAGATGATAGATCAGCGCATTTTGCCTGCAACGTTTGCTTACTTATCATATGACTCTGCCGCTGCTGTGGCCGAAGGCATCCGCAGCATGGTGGTGCGTGGCGCTCCCGCAATCGGCGTGGCGGCAGCCTACGGAGTGGCGCTGGAGGCGCTGCGTTTGCTCGCTGTTACTGACGAATCTTTCCAGCGTGGGATGAATGAAGGTTTCAATACGCTGGCTCAAAGCAGACCGACTGCGGTTAACTTGTTTTGGGCGTTAGCCCGCATGAAGCAGGTATGGCAAAGCGTATCGAATAAATCCAACATGCAAGTAGCTATGCGCTTGTTGGCCGAGGCGCATGAGATTTTTGCCGAAGACATTCGCATCAATCGCGCTCTAGGGGCGCACGGTGCCGAGTTGTTGCGAATGTCTTCGGCAAAAATCTCATGCGCCTCGGCCAACAGGCGCATAGCTACTTGCATGTTGGATTCATTCGATACGCTTTGCCATACCTGCTTCATGCGGGCTAACGCCCAAAACAAGTTAACCGCAGTCGGTCTGCTTTGAG
>JBKJQT010000117.1:0-2995 GCA_046593855.1 Candidatus Nitrotoga sp.
CGCCTAAAATAAAATATAGGCAGTAAATACCTTTACGACCTGTGTAGTCAGATAACGAGGACCAGAGAAACCTGCCACCAAGATTGAAGAGTGAAAGCAATCCTACATAGCCTGCGGCGGCGGCGGGCGTCACTTTAAACATATCCTGTATCATTGGTGAAGCTTGACCGAGAATGCCAATGCCTGCGGTGACGTTCAAACAAAGCACTGTCCAGAGCAGCCAAAATTGCGGAGTCTTCCAAGCCAAATCTACGGGTACTTTTAAAGCGGCGTTAGAAACTTCCTTGGCCGTGAGAATATGTCCGTCCGGTTTCCAATCTGCCGAAGGAACACGAATCATGGCGGCACCGAAAGCCATAAAGATTGCATAGAGCCCCGCCATGACGAGCAAAGCCTCTTTAGCTCCAACACTCGTTGGGCTGGCAAAAGTTTTCATCAACTCCTCTCCCAAGGGCGCTCCAATCAATGCCCCGCCACCGAATCCCATGATCGCCATGCCTGTGGCCATGCCTGGTTTGTCGGGGAACCATTTCACCAA
The DNA here is from genome assembly GCA_046593855.1 of Candidatus Nitrotoga sp. Taxonomy (GTDB): domain Bacteria; phylum Pseudomonadota; class Gammaproteobacteria; order Burkholderiales; family Gallionellaceae; genus Nitrotoga. Next base: position 539 of record JBKJQT010000117.1, read on the forward strand.
TGTGGAAACCGGTGCAATGTAGCCGAGTCCCAAGCCAATTCCACCCAGCAGACCATAGCCGAGATAGAGCAGCCAGATTTGATGTAGATGGACACCAAGTGATGTGAGACATAGTCCACCGCAAAAACAAAGGAGACTAGCCACAATAGCTTTGCGCGGACCATTGCGCTCAACCCATTTCCCTAAAAAAGCAGCGGATAATCCGAGCATGGCAAGAGCGATGGAATAGGCAACGCCGACATTAGCCTCACTCCAATCGCCGGGTATCGGACCACTAATACCCAGTAATTTGGCTAGCGGCTTTTTGAATACACTGAAGCCATAAATTTGGCCGATACACATGTGTGCGGCGATTGCCGCAGGCGGAACCAGCCAGCGATTAAATCCTTTGGAGGCAACAGTGCTTTCTCGGCTCAGGAAATTCATGGATGTTTCATTTCGATTTTACAGGACTAGCCACTTTGGCTTCCGCTGCACCAAGCTTGAGAGTGGGAATTTTTGCTTCGTCGGAAATTTCCAAAGCAATCCAATGACCATTCAACGCATGAGCGGGAAACCCGCAAGCTAAAGCGAATTCACCTGCTTCATCGGCAACAAAGCTGAAACTACCTTTAGCAAAGGACATGCCTTTCAAATGTTCTGGGACGGCTGCGCCTTTGAAGTAAGGTTCAGCGACTTGGAGCTTCTTGAGGGAATCTTTTTCGATGACTAGTAAACTATGAGGCACAGGTCCGGGATTAATGAAAGTGACGTCTACATTCCATCCTTTCGGAATAGTGTAAATAGCCTGACCCTTGGCATACCCATTGAAGTTCATGCCATAATTTTCATCATTGAAAACCGCAACAATCACCAGTTCTACCGTGTTCGGCTTGTTGCTGAGTCGTAAGAAATCAGCAGAGGTGATCCCTTCGACCATTTCCATTTTGCGACCTGCGCTAGCTGTAGCTCCGTGATGTTCATGTCCAGCGGGCGGAGGGGCATCTGCAGCGGTGAGGGTGAGAGGCAGCGCCAAGGATAGAAATGCGAAAATAGGGTTACGTATCATGATAAAGCAAGAAGTGTAGAAGCATCAGGGCTGACGAAAAGCGTCAGCCCTGAGTTTAAATAGGCCAAAAAATACTACGCTAAGAGAATGCGTGTTATTTCTTTTGGAGCGGAGCGGTGACCGCACCAGCCGGAACTTTGTCGGCCGCTACAATTTTCCAAAGCGCACCACGCTCGCTGGTATAAGGATCTACAGGCCCACCGTAATTGGCACTGGCATGGGTTAGATAAATATTTCCTTCTTCGTCTTCACCGCCGCTGGTGGGACGAAGAGGAGTATCGAGATCAAGCAATTCCTGCATTTGCCACTTACCTTGAGCATCTTTTTGTAGTCCCCAGACTTTGCCAGTGCCCCAATCAGAAGCGAAGTAAATACCATCTAAACTGGGAAATTCCTTCCCGCGATAAATGCCCAAGCCAGTAACGCAAATGCCCTGATCCACGTGGCTGTATTCCGCGATGGGAAGCACGCCAACGCGCGGATTGGTTTTGTCGTCTTCAATGGGGAAGGTGTGACTTCCACACATGAATTTCCAGCCATAGTTTTCACCACCTTTGCTGCCCGCAGGTTGAAAATCTATTTCCTCCCAATGGTTTTGACCGATGTCAGCGATAAAAAGATCGCCTGTTTTGCGGTCAAACGAGAATGTCCATGGATTACGAATGCCGTAGGCCCAAATTTCAGGGCGGCCTTTGGGATGGATTTGGGAAAACTGTTTTTCCGTCACACCGAATAAGGTCATCTGTTGAAGTGGAGTCAGAAAGGGATTGTCCTTCGGAATAGAATAAGCACGATCGGGAGTGGAGTTTTCCACATCGATCCGCAGCATTTTTCCTAGCAGCGTGTGCAGATCCTGACCCGCACTGATGACATCACCTTCCCATCCGCCATCGCCCACCCCAATATACATGTAACCATCGGGACCGAAAGCCATCTTGCCGCCGTGGTGATTGCAATAGGGAAAGTCGATTTGCATGATGACTTTAGCGCTATCCATATCCGCCTTGTCAGGATTTTTTGCCGACACCTTGTACTGTACAATCATGGTCGAGCCATTGAACCAGAGATCAGAGTAAGCGATGTAAAAAAGACCGTTCTCTTTGAACTTCGGGTGGAACTCGAGACAGAAAAGTCCTTCTTCGAGAAAGGAACTGAGCGTTTTATCTTTGATATCGAGGAATGGCTTTTCGAGTAATTTTCCGTCCTTAACGATGCGAACCACAGCGGGGCGTTCGCAGACAAAAAGTCGTTTTGAACCATCTTTAGGTGCTGTCACGTGAATGGGATCCACCAGCCCATCGGCCACTTTGACCAATTGAATGGCGAGATTTCCAGGGAGTTTGCCACCAGGTTGAGTGACGGTGGCAACTTCGCTATAGGCAACAGAGGCCATGGCGAGAGCGTAGGTG
>JBKJQT010000155.1:0-4604 GCA_046593855.1 Candidatus Nitrotoga sp.
AAGTGCAACACGGATTACAACAGGCGTTCTCATTGCCTTCTTAAGTTTGATCGATACTTCTGGCGGCATCAAGGGCAAGCACCACAAGTGGCGCGGCTTAGCCGCCCTTGACTCCGCTAGAAGTATCAACCCCTTGGTCTTTATGCAATAAAGGTGAATTGACAATGTGTTGCACTTCGAACTTGAATCCGCCTTTTAAAGAAACTTGTAAAACTGTTTTTCTCTATTTCTCTAATGGAAGAAAGAAAGCCTTTGTGCCCGACAGGGAAGCTTCATATTGAAATTCCCTGATCGAGATAACTGCAAAGAATTCTGAACAGAAGTGGGTGTACAAATAAATCCAGGTCTATACGGTATTGCTCTTTCCAATTTAATCGTAGCAAACCGATTCTTGATGAAATGGAAGTATCATATTTTTTGCTAAGCACATTTTTCATCCATTCATTTACATGCTCTGAACCCTTTTTTTCAGCAATAGTTCTTTTTAAAATGTCTTCCCGGATACGTGTAGATATATATAGCGATCTATAATCCTCTAACTGAAGAGAAACAAAATAACCAAATATCTTAGATGCATGACGAATACCATCATAGAACTTCAAATGCTGAAATGCATGTAAAGTGTTGTGATGAATAAAATCTTTTAGTGGAGCCTGACTTGGCAAGTAGTGCTTCAATTCATGCAGTACTTCTTGTTCATTAAAAATAGAATTATTTGAATTCATTTTTATAAGCTCTATGTAATGTTTTTTTCTTTAAGCCGATTGTGGCAATTAAAAATTTTTTTATATATAACGTGACCCACTACTATTAAGATATTTAGTAATTATTCTTAAATTTTAAAATGGCATGGGTAATGTATGTTCAGGAAAAAATCCTGTCAAACTGAAGTTTGATATATGTCGATCATCAAAATTTGATGATCTTTATTCATTTTTAAATTACTAATTTTAGTTATCTTTATTTTTAAATATGATAATAACCAACAAGATAAATAAAGAAATAGTGATTCGCCTTGCTGAAATTCGTGATGTTTTAGTTATAACTAAATTTAATCAAGCTATGGCTTTCGAAACAGAAAAAAAAGAATTAATACCGAAAGTAGTATCAAAGGGAGTCAAAAAAATATTAATGAATTCCAATTTTGGGTTTTATGTGATTGCTGAACGTGATAAGGAAATCATTGGTTCAATAATGGTAACTACGGAATGGAGCGATTGGCGAAATGGTATGTTTTGGTGGATTCAAAGCGTCTACATCAAGCCAAATGAGCGTCGAAAAGGGATCTATACTAAGCTTTATAATTTTATTAAGAAGTCTGCGAATAATAATCCGAGTATTTGTGGGTTTCGTCTTTATGTGGAATATGAAAATATTCTTGCCAAAAATACATATGAAGCTCTAGGTATGATGAAAACGGGTTACCGCATATACGAAGAACTAAAGCCAGGAACTCGCTTCTGTATGGACGCGATATAAAAAATCATACAAGAATCTGCTAACCCGGCGACTAGGCGGGATGAGGTAGGCTGAAAAAAAAATGAAGTCCACCGTATCCTGTCAAATACTGGAAAAAAAGGACTGAAATGGAAGGGATAACCAGGAAATTTATACACAGGAATTTCGGGAGCAAGCAATCAGGTGAACTAATCTCAATCAGGTCTGAGCTAGTACATCTCATTGGCAAATCTAGCCCTGTGCACTTCTTTTGGGGAAGTTTCGACCTTGCTCTCACCCGCCGCAGAGATGTCTTTAAACAGTTTTTCTTGCATTGTTCAGCGCCGAGGCGCGCATTATTGTCGCTCTAACTCAGTTATATTCAAAATTATGTACCCTATTTTTTGAACCACTCCTTCCGCTCATCCAACTACTGCCAACCTCCACCCAGTGATTTATAAAGATCCACCATTGCGTCAATTTGCTTTTGTTTCGTTTCAATTAGATCTTTTTTGGCATCCAAGGTGTCCCTTTGTGCCAATAGCACATCCAGGTAGGCCACACGGGCAGATTTGAATAGCTGGGTAGCGACATCAATTGATCGAGCAAGCGCTTCCACTTGGCTTGTCTTAAGCTGATAGTTTTTGTCGAGGTTATCGATGTTTGAAATTTGATTCGCTACTTCAGTAAAAGCTTTGATAATACTTTGCTCATACTCATAAGCTGCCTGAATCTGCTTGGCATTGGCATTTTTATATTCCGCTATGATGGCATTCTTATTGACCAGCGGCGCCACTAACCCTCCGGCTAGGGTGGCCGCCAATGACGCTGGCGTATTGACCAGGTACTTAAGTGCGAAAGCCTCATACCCTATTCCGGCGTTTATGCTAAAGGAGGGATAGAAATTTGCCCTAGCCACATTTATGTTTAGTGCCGCTGCCGCTAGTTCAAGCTCCGCTTGCCTAATATCAGGCCTGTTTTGTAGCAATTGTGACGGAATGCCTGCCTTAAGCACTTTGGGTTTAAGCTCCATAAAACCACTAGAGGCACGCTGAATATGCTGTAACGTTCTCCCTAACAGAAAGTTTATTCGATTTTCAACAACAGTAATATGTTGATTTAATTCGTATAATTTACTTTTGTTTTTTGCCACTTCTGCTTCATAACGTCTGACCGCAAGTGCTGTTGTTCTTCCATAAAACATTAGTCGCTTGACCATCTCCAAACCATTTTGCTGGATACTAATATTTTGCTCTAAATTGGTAAGTTGGTTATCTAAACTAAGCAATTCATAGTAAGAGTGGGCAACTTCAGCAACCAGATTGGTCACTAAAAAATTTTTACCTTCTTTTGAGGCCATATACTCCAGCACAGCCACCTGTTTCGCATTCCTCAATTTTTTCCATACGTCTAACTCCCAGGTTGAAAATAGCCCAAAATGATAATCGCCAAAGTAAGTAGGGAAGGCTTGGCCATTGGCTAATGGCAGACCGGCTTCAACAGCGCCTTTGCGCGTAAACTCGCCAGTTCTGTCCCCGCCTGCGCCAGCACCAATATTTACAAATGGCAAATATTGGCCTCTACGCGCTTGAATTTCATTCTGTGCAACGCTAATGCGCTGCATCATGATATTAATTTCCTTATTATTAACAACTGCGATGTCTAGTAAACTTATTAAGTTAGGGTCATCGAAAAAATCTTTCCATTTGATACTGGCCGTATTGGCCATTTCCGAAACGCCCGGCTTAAAACCAGCAGGGAGACGCGTGTCTTCTTTTTTGATTATTAACTCAGGAGTACTACAGGCTTGCAACATCAGCACCAACACGCCTAAAGCCATAAACTGAAATGTTTTAGTTTTCATTGTCTTTTGGGCCATAGTGATAAGTTTCGGTTAACGGATCAAGATCTTCATGTTGAATTAATTTTTTGCCTTCTATCATTTTGGCAAAAATATAATAAAGTCCTGGAATAATGATGACACCGAACACGGTACCAAAAAGCATCCCACCCAGCGCCGAGGTACCAATCGTCCTGTTGCCGACTGCTCCCGCTCCCGTTGCCATCGCTAAGGGTATCAACCCGGCTATAAAGGCGAATGAAGTCATCAAAATCGGACGAAATCGCGCTTGTGCGCCCGCAATCGTCGCCTCTAGAACCGTCATGCCTTGGATTTGCTTCTGGGTTGCAAATTCGACAATCAATACCGCGTTTTTGCCGAGCAAGCCAATTAACATTACCATTCCCAGTTGGGAATAGACGTCATTGGCAAGCCCTAACCCTTTTAACAATAAGAAAGCACCGAAAATACCGGGGGGCAGCGAAAAGAGCACGACCAAGGGCAAAACAAAACTTTCGTATTGTGCGGCTAGCACCAGATAGACAAACATGATAACGACCGTGAAGATTAGAAGTGCTTCACTGCCTCGGAGGGCTTCGTCAAATGACAAGCCTTCCCAGGCAACGTCAAAACCTTGCGGCAAAGTGGCTTTCGCAACCTCTTCAACTGCCTTGATAGCCGCGCCAGTGGTATAACCAGTTGCAGGCTCGGCACGAATCGCCGCCGAATTATAGAGGTTATAACGCGTGATCTCGTTGGGTCCCTGCTTTTTCACCATGGTCATAAAGGCGGAGTATGGCACCATATCGCCTTTATCATTTTTCACAAAGTATTTCAAAACATCCTCAGGGGAACGCCGGAATTCCGGCAAGGCCTGAGCGTAGACTTTAAAAAAGTTATTGAAGCGAATAAAGCCCTGTTCATAGGTACTCCCGATCATGATGTCGAGGTGACTCATCGCTTTTTCGATGGTAACCCCTTTTTGCATGGCAAGTTTATTGTCTATGACCAGTTCGTATTGCGGATAATTGGCCGCATAAAATGTAAACAAGCCGGTTAGTTCCTTACGTTTACGCATCGCATCCATGAACGCTTGATTAATTTTATCGAACTCGAAGTAATCAGTGTCTAATGTCTTGTCCAATAAGCGAAACGCCAAACCCGATGCCGCACCATATCCCGGCACTGCCGGAGGTTGAAAAAACTCGATGACTGCGCCCAAGTTATGGGCTTTTTCCTCCAACTCGTGGATTACATCTAGTACCGAATGTTTACGTTGCGACCAATCTTTCAGGTTGATAATACTGGTACCTGCATTCGATCCGCG
>JBKJQT010000304.1:0-6317 GCA_046593855.1 Candidatus Nitrotoga sp.
CGCTAACAATGTACGTGCTCAAGTTACGGCAGACGTTGATTTCGCACAAACTGAACAGACCGCCGAAAGCTACAAACCCAATCAGGATCCAAAGGAATCCACTTTACGAAGCCAGCAATCCACGGCTTCGACGAATGGCAGTAACCAAAATGCATCTGGCGTACCTGGAGCTTTATCGAATCAGCCACCCGTCTCTGCCACCGCACCCATCGTCGCCCCATCCAGCTCTGTGCCTGCTGCAACTAGTGGAGGTGCGACTAGCTCCCTCAAGGAGTCCACCGTCAATTATGAGGTGGATCGCACCATCCGCCACACCAAATTGCCTGTAGGCAGCATTAAGCGCTTATCAGTTGCAGTGGTGCTAAACAATCGTACCCTCACCGACAAAAATGGAAAGAAGAGCTCCAAACCGCTCAACGACAGCGAGAAGGAGCAAATCACCGCACTCGTGAAAGACGCTATGGGCTTCAACGTCAGCCGCGGTGATAGTCTGAACGTTCTAAACAGCGCCTTCAATGTTGAAAAAGAAACTATAGTTCCAGAAGAACCGTTCTGGAAACAGCCAGACATGATTGCGTTGGCGAAGGACTTACTGAAGTATCTATTGATCACAGGTATCGGATTGTTCCTGCTGTTCGGTGTCATTCGCCCAGCTTTCAGAAATTTTTCCGCCGCGTCTGCAGTGGCAAGCAAAGCTAATAATGCCCCGCAAGCTGAGGCTCAGGAACGCAGCGCGGCACAAAATGCAGCACAGCAGACAAGTAAATCCTATGAAAATAATTTAGAAACCGCAAAAAAAATAGCGGGACAAGATCCCAAGATCGTGGCCTCAGTTGTTCAGGGATGGGTGAATAATGAGTGATGCAGGGATCACTAAAAGCGCGATTCTGCTCATGACGCTGGGTGAGAGCGGAGCAGCAGAGGTACTTAAATATCTCGAGCCAAGAGAGGTACAGAAGATCAGTTCCGCGATGATATCGCTCAAAAACCTGACGCGCGAACAGGTTAGCAATGTTTTCGAAGAATTTAACGAAATTGCCGCACAAAAAACAACTATCGGTATGGATGCAAGCGATTATATCCGCGGCATGCTAACCCAGGCACTGGGAGACGACAAAGCGGCGGGCTTGCTCGATCGCATCTTACACAATAGTGATACTAGCGGTATTGAAAGTCTGAAGTGGATGGATCCGGCATCGGTCGCTGAACTGGTCTGCAACGAACACCCGCAAATCATAGCCGCCATCCTGGTGCATCTCGAACCCGATATGGCTGCCAGCATCCTGGGTTTATTGACCGAGCGTACGCGCAGCGATGTACTATTACGCATTGCCACGCTGGATGGGGTGCAGCCCACCGCACTACGTGAACTTAACGATGTATTAACCAAACTTCTAACTGGCAACGCGGTCAACAAGAAGCGCATCAAGGGCGGCGTTCGCACCGCAGCGAAAATCCTCAACTTCATGGGCAGCGTACAAGAAGGGGTCGTTATTGAAATAGTCCGCAGCCATGATGCGGACTTGGCGCAAAAAATCCTTGATGAAATGTTTATCTTTGAAAACCTTCTGGAAGTGGATGACCGTGGTATTCAGCTCATTCTACGTGAGGTTCAATCCGAATCTTTAATTGTTGCACTTAAAGGCGCAAGCGAAGAACTACGTGAAAAAATCTTCAAAAATATGTCACAACGCGCTGGCGAAATGCTACGCGAAGATTTGAGTGGGAAAGGTCCAGTCAAGGTCAGCGAAGTAGAAGCGGAACAAAAAGAAATTCTCAGAATAGTACACCGCCTTTCGGACGAAGGGCAGATCGCTCTAGGTGGCAAAGGCGGAGAAGAATCCTATGCCTGACGCGCTTACCCCCAAGGAACAACTTACCGCCTATCAGCGCTGGGAGCTACCTGCCTTCGATATGGTGAAAGTAGCCGGCACACCTCCCCCAATCGGTTTGCCCACTGCTGCCCAGCTTGAAAATATACATATACAGGCGCATGAAGAAGGTTACCAAACTGGTTATGCCGAGGGTATAAAACAAGCCAGCACTGAAGCCCAGCGCATAACAAACATGCTGGAATCACTGAACAAAGAATTGCAGCAAGTAGATCAGCGGATCGCCCAGGACTTGCTGAATCTGTCATTAGAAATTGCTAAACAGATGTTACAACAAGCACTCAAAATCAAACCCGAGCTGTTGTTAAATGTGGTGCGAGCGGCTATTAATGAGCTGCCGTATTTCAATCAACATGCCCATCTTGTATTGCATACTGACGATGCTGAGCTACTGCGCACAAGCATGGGTGAGCAGTTGCTCCATACCGGTTGGAAAATTTTCGAGGATAGCCAAATTGAACGCGGAGGTTGCCGTGTGGAAACAGCACATAGCCAGATTGACGCTACTTTGCCCAAACGCTGGCAACGAGTAGTCGCCTCTATCGGACAAGACAACGCATGGCTGGAATCATGACCTCTCCTAACATTCCAATCCCTCCTGCCATTCTGGCTCCCATGGACGACCATGCCCAGTATTGGCAAGCCTGCCTACAAAACAACCAGAAATTAGTAGCACAGAGCAAACTTTTATTAATCAGTGGCCGCTTGACCAAGGTCACCGGGCTAGTGATGGAAGCGGTCGGTTTGAAGATGGCAGTTGGCAGCACTTGTGTAATCGAACTACCCAACAATCGAGTCGAAGCGGAAGTGGTTGGTTTCTCTGGTGAGAAAATATTCCTCATGCCGGAAAATGATGTTCATGGCCTGATGCCCGGCGCGCGCGTAGTGCCGCTAGAACCGGTAAGCACACCACTGCTGGGCGGTAAACAGCGTACCTTCCGGCGACGCGCGACTGATCACACACGCCACCTGCCGGTAGGTGACAAGTTGCTAGGCCGAGTGCTGGATGGAGCCGGGCGTCCACTGGATCAGTTGGGACCGCTTGTGGCAGTAACAACCGCACCCTCACAAAGTCGCCCCATCAATCCGCTGAACCGCGCACCGATAGAGCATGTTTTGGATGTCGGCGTACGGGCTATAAATAATCTGCTCACTGTTGGACGCGGCCAACGCATGGGGCTTTTCGCTGGCAGCGGCGTAGGCAAAAGCGTGTTGCTCGGCATGATGGCACGGTACACCAACGCCGATGTCATCGTGGTCGGATTAATCGGCGAGCGTGGACGCGAAGTAAAGGAATTCATCACTAATATTCTGGGGCCAGAAGGTATGGCGCGTTCAGTCGTGGTCGCGGCTCCAGCCGACACCAGTCCACTGATGCGCTTACAAGGTGCTGCTTATGCCACAACGATCGCCGAATATTTTCGCGGTCAGGGCAAACATGTGTTGCTGATTATGGATTCACTCACCCGATATGCCATGGCGCAGCGTGAAATTGCCCTGGCAATTGGCGAGCCACCCGCCACCAAAGGCTACCCGCCATCGGTATTCGCCAAGCTCCCCCAGTTAGTGGAACGCGCCGGTAACGGCACGGAAGGCGGCGGCTCGATCACCGCATTCTATACCGTACTAACGGAAGGAGACGACCAACAAGATCCCATCGCCGATAGTGCGCGTGCCATTTTAGATGGCCATATCGTGTTATCGCGTCGTTTGGCTGAACAAGGTCATTACCCGGCTATAGACATTGAGGCCTCCATCAGCCGCGCTATGAATAGCCTTGTTTCAGAACAGCATTTCACTCTGGTGCACCGCTTCAAACACCTGTATGCACATTACCAACGCAACCACGATTTAATCAGTGTTGGCGCATATGTCAGCGGCAGCGATCCATTATTGGATGAAGGGCTTGCGCTCTATCCCCATATGGAACGTTTCCTCAAGCAAGGCATGTTCGAGCGTGAATCCTACGCTAGCGGCATCGCCGCCTTTAGCCATCTATTTGAGCATCTACACTGAGGTAACTAAACCATGTCCAAAATATTTTCCATGCAACCGCTGGTACATTTAGCACACCAGAAAAACGATGACGCCACCCGAAAATTTGGCCAACTAATTCAGCAGCAGCAGGCCGCACAAACCAAACTACTTACCTTGAAACAATATCGTGAAGATTATCAGACGCGCTTGCAGCAAGCGGTAAAGAACGGTATCAATCAAATTAATTTGCGCAACTTTCAAGATTTCATCAGTCGTCTGGACGAGGCAGTTACACAACAGCGCAAATCCCTTGAACAAATAAGCCGTTCGATACAAGCCGGACGAAATGAACTGGAAAATACGCAGCGCAAGATGAAATCTTTCGATACGCTAGCACAACGCCATATAGAAAACGAAAAAAAACGGGAAGGGAAATTAGAACAGCGACAACAGGACGAACACACAGGACGTCACTCTGCACGCAAAGCCATGTCCACACAAGACGAAATCTAAACTCAGGAGAAATCATGCAAAACATAGCCATCCCAGTGACCTCACCTGTCGTGTCAACACAAACGCCCACCATGGCAGACAATAACCCATCGCAAACGGAGCCTTTCGGCAACGTGCTGGCACGTCAGATCGCGGACAACACCGAGTTTGCCGAAACCAATATTACTGACACCGCCCTGTCTCTTCCCTCCTCCACAGATGACTTGCTCCCGGTTTCTGTCAGCGATGAGAAACTAGTCGAGCCGCAAATACCCACGCCGGATGGGATCAGTGCATTACCCAACGATATGCTGGCAGCATTGTTGCCACCTATGCTTGCCGCACAAAAATCAATCAGTCCTTCGCAGCCTATGCAACCAGAAGCTGCCCCACAAAATCGAGCACGATCAATCACCACTGGTAAACCATCCTTAGAGTTAGACACGGCTACCACTGGTAAACCATCCTTAAAGTTAGACACGGCTACTACTGCAAAAGCGCCCATAGGATACGACACGCCCACCACTGCACAGGAAATGTTGAATACGATTATTAGCAGCAAAAGTCTGGCAAAATTGGATGACTCACAACCCACAGCCCGGTCTTCCATCCCGGTCAGTGCACCACAGCCAAGTGCAACTGCCTTGGCGGCGCTGCAAGCCCAAGTGTCAAATCCAACGAACCTTAACTTACCGATACAACTTGCCGTAAATGTGCCATTGACACACAACGCATGGGCTGATGATTTTAGTCAGAAGATCACTTGGGTGGCTACGCAGCACGGACAAAGTGCTGAGCTGCACCTGAATCCACCTCAACTCGGCCCGCTGGATGTATTAATAAAAGTGAATGGAGACCAAGCTACTGCGCTCTTCACTTCACAACATGCGGTTGTACGCGACGCGATAGAACAGGCACTGCCTAAGCTTCGTGAAATGCTGGCCGATAATGGAATTATGTTGAGCAATGCCACAGTAAGCGATCAATCACCCAGAGAACAGCAAACGAAACAAACTGACCAACAGCATAGAAGGGAAAGCCGGCAAGCACAAATAGATGAACCCATTTTCGTCGGCAGTTCCCAAATCAGGTCTGGCCGCTTTCAACAGGGATCAGTGGATACGTTTGCCTGATAAACAACGCAATAAATTCAGTAATTGTGTTAGTTCCTATTTTAGAGGGTTAAAAATAGCCACAGTTTTATCCTCTCCTCTCAACGGAAATGTAAACTGCGTTACCGAACCAGGATATTACTAAATGCCAAGTTGGCGGGAATTCTCCGCCCTATTCCATTTATCATATCAATTGAATTTCTCTGATAATTCAACTCATAAAATTAAGGAGCTGCAATGGTAAAACCGGTAACCAAACAAACAGAAACGGATCCTCCGCCCGCTGAAGCTACGACAAAACCAAAAAGCAAAAAAATGTTGTTCATCATTATAGGTAGTGTCTTGGTTTTAGGAATTGCAGGCGGTGCAGGGTGGTATTTTACCAGGGGCGACAAACACGACAGCAAGCACGCAAAAAAGGCTGAGAAATCATCTGAACACGCAAAATTTATTGCGTTGGAGCCTTTTACGGTTAACTTGCAACGCGAGGCAGCTGACCAATTTTTACAAATCGGCATCACATTAAAAATCGTTCAGCCAGAATTGGAAGAAAAAATTAAACAAAATCTTCCAGAAATTCGCAGCCGTCTGTTGGTATTGCTGTCTGGTAAATATCCTTCAGAACTGACTGCATCCGAAGGCAAAAAAAAACTCGCTAATGAAATTATTGCTGAAACCGAGATCGTGCTTGGCCTGCGTACTGCGCCCACCGTCCCCCAAGCGATTGCTGATGCAAGTGCAAAATCTGGTGTTGTATCCAGTGTGGCTTCTACTGAACTAGTTGCTGCCACACTGGATACAACACCAGATTTTGCACTTGCATCAGCAATCGCTTGGGGGACGG
>JBKJQT010000335.1:0-5124 GCA_046593855.1 Candidatus Nitrotoga sp.
ATTGACTGTGCCGAAATCAACCTTGCGTCCTATTTCCTCACCAATTTTTTTGGCTACAAATGATTTAACGATTGGGGGTCCAACAAAAAAAAGAAGTGCGCTAAAAACAATAAATACAATAGCAGTGATTATTCCAATCGAAAGCAGTTTACGTTTATGCTTGTGGGTGAGATTCAGTGCGAGTTTACGCATGGAGGTCAGAATAATTAAATACTACTCATTATTAATCCGCCAGCAATGCTGGATGGCTTTTAAGAAGCGCACCGCTAGCAGGCCTTTACTACTATCGACAAAGGGCCTTGCCAAGGTGCCGCTCAAACTTGTGCCAGTTCTGAGCGCTGACATCCTGGCCACCAGCAAATTTGCGCTCCGTTAATCTAAACAGTCCGGCGTTCATATTACGGGGGAGCACTGCTCACGGACTTTTGACAACTCCGCAAGGCTAGTAGAAACAGTTTGAGTTTAGCCTGAACTGTGCCAAGTGCTACCCGCAAAGAAAATACCGCTCCCGGTATAAACAGGACGCCAATATCAACAGGTCAACAAAGGATGGGTAAAGACAGATTTGTTGAACTTAAACGTATTCCTGCGATTCGGGATTCTTGAGCAGATTCAGTTACGAGAAATAACTACACCGAGGAGTACACCGACCGCTGCCGCAATTCCTATGGCTTGCCATGGATTAACATGTACGTATTCATCCGTGGATGTGGCGACAGCCTTAGTTTTTTCCATAACAGCAATTTGTGCATTGGAAAGTCGAGTCTTAGCTGCTTGCAATGACTCGCCTGCCCTGGCACGTGCTGCCGCGATACGTTCTCCAGTCTGATTGGCAGTCGCCTTCAACAGTTCTTCAGCATCTGCTACCACTATTCTCAAGTCCTCCATTAGCTTTTCTTTGGAAATATCCGTTGTTGACGTTGTTGCTCCTAGCATGTTCATTATAAGGTTCCTTTAGTTAAGAAGCGTCATTTACTATTTTCACTATAACAACCCCAATTAAGCAAATCAAGCCGCATATTTGAATTCTATAAAATGAGGGCTGGAAAGGGTCATTCCTTCGACCCCGCTGAAGTAGATTTTCAGCCAATAATCCGCTTGATATTTCTGGAAATGGTGATCAATGATTACCTGCGTTGCCGCACTGCTTCAAACAGACATATTGCAGCGGCCGCAGCAACATTTAATGATTCGCTATGCCCCGGCATAGGGATAGCTATGTGCTGGCTCATCACTTCCAGCAAACTTTCAGACAGTCCTGCTCCCTCATTTCCAATCGCAAAGGCAATGTTGCCACGAAGATCGCAATCATACAGATTGCTTTTTGCACCCACTACAGTAGCAAAGACCTTCCCTTGAAATGCAGTAGCCATGGCGAGTAAATCAATTGATTCCTGGATACTTAACGCAAAATGTCCACCCATTCCGGCACGCAGCACCTTGGGCGACCATGCATCGGCGCAGCTCTTGGACAAAAACACTGCATCGCAACCTGCTGCTGCCGCGGAACGAAATATGGAGCCAAGATTGCCAGGGTCCTGGATGTCTTCCAGTAACAAACAAAAACTGCTATGTACTGATGAGATTGCGATTCGAGGTAATTCAATAAGAGCGAGAATACAACTGGGAGTTTTGAGCTCAGACAGTTTAGAAAACAAGCTATCGTCCAATTGAGATAAAGACACATCAGGAAAATTTTTTAACAATTCCGCCACTTCGCGGTTTTGCATTGCTGCTTCCGTCACCAATAGATGCTGAGGCTGTTGGTTGCCGGCGGCATGATACGCTTGCAGTAGATGTGCGCCTTCTAATAGAGTCTGCTGAACCTTTCGGCGTTGACGTGCTGAACTGGCCAGCTTGAGTAGCTCTTTATAGAAAGGGTTACTGTGTGAACTGATGTATTTCATGGTTCAACTTGCACTCAAAGTTCATGCCTCATCGTGCTCCAGCAGATTGCTCATTTCTTCCAGCGGTGGTAGTTCCTGCAATGAACGCAGGTTAAGGTCGTCCAATAGTTGTTTGGTAGTAGCGAACAATTCTGGTTTACCGGGTGTATCGCGCGTGCCAACAACCTCTATCCAGCCGCGCGCTTCCAGGGTCTTCAAAATTTGCGAGGATACTGCTACTCCGCGAATCTCTTCAATATCGCCACGTGTTACGGGTTGACGGTAAACAATAATTGCAAGTGTTTCCATAACCGCGCGCGAATAGCGCGGCGGTTTTTGTGGGTTGAGGCGATCTAAATAAGGTTGCATCTCAGGACATGCGCGGAAACGCCAACCATTCGCTACTCGGTTGAGCTCCACGCCGCTGCCTGTGTATTTCTGGGCCAATTGTTCCAGCATTTTTTCTATAGTATGGTTTTCTACCGGCATATCGCTGAGTTTTTTCAGTTCCGCCAGTGACAGTGGTTCTTGGGTAGTCAACAGCGCAACTTCTAGTATTTTCTTGAGTTGCACCGTGTCAATTTGTGCAGCGGCTTCTTCACTCAGCGGTAAGGCTATTGCTTGCCCTGACATAAATATTTCCCAATGTTTCGGTTTGTGTAATTTCGACCAATGTCTCCTTGGCCAGCTCCAGAATTGCAATAAAAGTCACCACTAATGGTGCAATACCACCGCTCGCCTCAAACAGATTCTCAAATACTTCGAACTCACCGTGCCACAACTGGCGCAACACACGCGTCATTTGTTCACGTACCGAAAACTCCTCGCGACGCACCCTATGATGAGTATTCAGCTTTGCACGTGCCAGCAACACCAGCCACGCTTGGCGCAAATTTTCCACAGTAATATCCGGCAATCGCTGCACTTCAAAACGTTCGATCAGGACTTGAACCAACTCAAAATCACGCCCGACCTGCGGCAATTCGTTCAGTTTCTGCGCGGCCAGCTTCATCTGTTCGTATTCCAGCAAGCGACGCATCAGCTCAACACGTGGATCTTCCTCTCCCGCATCCACAAGCTTGGACGGCCGCGGCAACAACATGCGTGATTTAATCTCAATCATCACCGCCGCCATTAGTAAATATTCAGCGGCCAACTCTAAGCGGTTGTGCTGCATGATCTCAATATAGGCCATGTATTGTTGCGTCAACTGAGCCATCGGTATATCGAGCACATCCAAATTGTGCTTGCGGATCAGGTACAGCAACAAGTCTAACGGCCCCTGGAAAGTCTCAAGAACAATTTCCAAAGCATCCGGCGGAATATAAAGGTCAAGTGGCATCTCCAGCAACGGTTGGCCATGGATATGAATTCCGTGCGTGTTTCCTGGAGACTGCGCCAAAGTATTCACCTGTTATGCCAGCACCTATAGGTTAGATATTTGTGTTCTGTTTAGCTGTAAATCAGACCCATCGCCTTGCGCACGTCACGCATGGTTTCGGCCGCCAGCTTGCGCGCTTTCTCGCAACCATCAGAGATAATGTCGCGCAACAGCGTGGGATCGTCTAAATAGAGCTGAGCTCGCTCGCGCATGGGGTTTTGTTCAGCCAGCACTGCATCTATCACTGGTTGTTTACATTCGATACAGCCTATGCGTGCGCTCCTACAGCCTTGTTGCACCCAGTGCTTGGTATCTTCATTGGAATATATCTGATGTAACTGCCACACAGGACATTTATCCGGATTTCCCACATCGGTGCGACGTACACGCGCCGGGTCGGTCGGCATGGTACGAATTTTCTTCGTCACACTGGCTTCGTCCTCGCGCAAACTGATTGTGTTATTGTAAGATTTCGACATTTTCTGTCCGTCCAGCCCGGGCATTTTCGAAGCCGCAGTAAGCATGGCATGGGGCTCGAATAAAA
Source organism: Candidatus Nitrotoga sp. (assembly GCA_046593855.1). Taxonomy (GTDB): domain Bacteria; phylum Pseudomonadota; class Gammaproteobacteria; order Burkholderiales; family Gallionellaceae; genus Nitrotoga. The sequence continues at coordinate 3,812 of JBKJQT010000335.1, forward strand.
TCATTTTCCCACCGCCTTCAAGGTAGCCGAACAAACGCTCGCGATCACCCATACTTAGGTTTTGTTGTTCGTCGAGTAGTAACTTGGCAGATTGCAGCGCCTCGTCATCACCTTGCTCTTGATATCGATTACGCAACTCGTCATACAATTTTGCATTCTTGCCCCCCAATTTCTTGATTGCAACTTTGGCTTTTTCCTCGAAACCCAATTCGCGCCCATAAATATGGTTAAAACGGCGTGCAATTTCGCGTGTGAACTCGATGTGTGGCACCTGATCTTCACCTACTGGCACTTGGGTAGCGCGGTAGATAAGAATATCCGCACTTTGCAATAGCGGATAACCAAGGAAACCGTATGTACCTAAATCCTTTTCTGTCAGCTTCTCCTGCTGGTCTTTATAGGTCGGCACACGTTCCAGCCACCCTCGCGGCGTAATCATGGATAGCAACAGATGTAATTCGGCGTGTTCTGGTACCCTGGATTGAATGAACAACGTGGCTCGCTCTGGATCAATTCCCACAGCCAGCCAATCAATGACCATATCCCATACACTTTGTTCAATAATCTGAGGAGTATCATAATGCGTAGTTAGTGCATGCCAGTCAGCAACGAAAAAAAAGCACTCATATTTTTGCTGCATCTCCACCCAGTTTTTCAACACGCCATGGTAATGCCCAAGGTGCAGACTACCCGTTGGCCTCATGCCTGATAACACTCGATCAACAAGCATAATTTTTACTTTACAGTCCAAAAATAGAATTAATTAACTTAATAAGTCCGATTACGGGCGGCCCCAATATCCAGCTGAGAACTGGCGATATCGCCAAAAAAATTAGTATGAACATACCGTAGGGTTCAACTCTCTCCAGAATGGAGGCCTGACGATGCGGTAGTAGGCTGACAGCCATACGACCACCATCCAGAGGCGGTAGCGGAAGCAAATTTAGCACCATTAGTACAACGTTAATTTTAATTCCGATCTGTGCCATTTCCAACAATGGCTCGGCAAAATAATTTGCCGGTAAAGTCCATGCCAACTTGGCCAGCATCGCCCAAATCAGCGCCATGAAGAGGTTAGCAGTCGGACCGGCTAGTGCCACCCATAGCATGTCTTGCTTGGGACGGTGCAGTGCAGCGAAGTTTACAGGTACCGGTTTGGCCCAACCGAACAAGATTCCGCCCATCCATAACGTCAGCAATGGTAACAAGATAGTACCGACAGGATCAATGTGGCGAATGGGATTCAAGCTGATACGCCCTTGCTGGTAAGCTGTCATATCACCGAAATGGCGCGCTACATAGCCATGCGCCGC
>JBKJQT010000364.1:0-4468 GCA_046593855.1 Candidatus Nitrotoga sp.
TTCATCAGATCGGCTTTAAGCACACAAGCAACATTCGGCAAGCGTGAGATAACCATCACTGCATCCAGCAGGCACGGATGATTGGGCGCAATAATCAACGACGGTTCATCGCGCAAAACATCCAGCGCCTTCAGGTCAAAACTGCATCGGCGTGAGGCACTAAGACTGGCCAGAAATAAGCGAAATATCGCCATAATGCCGTAACGCCCCACTGCCCGTCCCCGGCGCTCGGACAGGAGCGGGTAAATAATTATCGCGATCGGCGTCCATGCCAGGCATAGCATCCCCAGCCAGACCAGGCCGAGATACAGCACCAGGTAATCGTAGCCATTCAGCAACACACGCAATGCGGTACGCATGATCAATCTTGCTGGCTGGACCTGAATACCAGCGGATGCACAGCGGTTGCCTCAATTTCCAGCAGCAAATCCTGGCGACATATATCAGCCTGCAGGTATATTGCATTGGGTGCAATACCCACTATGCGTTCAAGCTCGGCGCGAATTTGCGACAGATCAGCAGGGTGGCGCACGTATATCTTGTAATGCAAGCTAGCCAGATCGAACCTTGGCTGGCTCACCAGACGATTTGCCTCAATCAGTACGGCCTCAACATTGGCCATGGTTTCGCGGGTTTGTGCCACAACATTGGCGGGGTGCAGAGTTGCATGGCCAACAATACTGGCAGTACCGGAAACAAACAAAACCTCGTCTTGTCCCAGATGCACCAGACTGGCCCGCGAGAATGTCGGGCTGCGCGGGCCATATTGCTGCGGATATTGATAGGCGCTGATCTGGCGTGGATTTTCAATGCTCAGAGGCGCCACGCGTCCGGCGAGGAATGCAATAGTCAACGGCCCCTGATCTGAACCCAGCGCACACGCGGCCGGAACATTACCCACTACATCGCGTCCGTGAGCAAGGAAAGCATCCTGCCGTCCCAAATTGAACTGGTGATAGCGCTCCAATCCGAAGCTGTGGGCGTTGATGTCAGCGATGTAGTTCCAGAAACGAAACAGATACGGGTAGCGCAGCGTGTCGAGCAGTGCAAACACTTGGCGATAGGCCGACTCGGTGGCCTGTTGTAACGGCGATTTGTCAGGGCCAAATTCAAACATTGTTTCAGGCAATACAATCACGCCGAACAACACGTCATCGTCATGGCGATAATGAATGGCGCCACACTGACCCTGCGTCAACTGTCCGCTGCCGTGCCAGACTTCGCAGATGGAATCGCCGGCATCCAGTCTCTGCGTGGGTATGTGAATGCTGGGGACTTCCAAGTTAGCTTGAATTTGGCTATTGACAGCATCGGCAAAAAAACACAGCGCGCCCAACACGCTATTTTTCCACTGTGCCGGTTGTTTTAAAAATGCTGCAATGGACAAGCTTGCGCCATGCAGGGGCGATACCGTATCGCGCATCAGTTCACCGCAACGCAACGGCTGCTAAACCCGCAGGCTCGCCACCCATTACCAGTATGTTGCAGTCCCAAACCCAGATGGCAGATGCTGCGGAGGAAATATCCATTACTTAAATCGGCAGTTATTAATCTCCCCCGAATTGTATCGCATCGCCCTGGTAATCATTTAGATTTATGCCTCTTATCCATTTTCAGTGCTGCTGACCAACCCTTCTTAATCAAGTGGATAAGATGTATTTTCCTTGGTGCAACCTGTATCAGTCGGCGCAAGAAGTCGGTGCTGCTAGCTTCAGTCTAGCGCGGTTATAGGAAATTGACCACCGTGTTGCAGGATCACTGGCGACAAGCAGATCATAAAATGACTGGTTCACTATTGAAGTGCAATTCTAAAAGGAAAATTCTGAGGCAAGCTGCCGTAGTATTGGATCCACATACACGACTAAGTAGAGGAGATCGGGTGCCATTTCGGGATACACTACATGACGGTAAATCGCGCAGTGCGGAAGTTTTAAGAAGCTCGAAATAAAATGTAGCAATCTTAGTCGACCCCGTTTTTTCCGAGCTGTAACTGGTGCATCGAGGGGGGATTGGCGATGAATTTTTTAGAGATGTAGTCTATTAGATCCCCACATTAACTGAATAAGTTATTTAGATGGTCTACCTTCATATTATTTATGCATCTATAATTTAATTGGCTGTATGGGATTCATTGAGGATAACCCTTTGAGAAGAACAAAATGAACGACAAAAAATATTCAGCTAAAAATCCATTCAACCTGAGTCGGTCGAAGGGCTCTTGAGGCGAAGGCTGGCTGAAAATCAGCGAATTATAAGAGCGCAATTAATACCCCGCCGCTTGTGGCGGAGTAATTTATATTTCCCATCTAATATTTGGAGTTGCCTTGTTTAAATTAATTGGTGCCTTATTAGGCTTTTATTTTTTAGGTTTTTTCGGGGCTTTTATTGGGTATTTACTAGGCAGTGTTATTGATCGTTATAAAGCTTATGGTATTGGTGGGGTTAATCCGCTCAGTCAACACCAGCGCCAATCCGTATTTCTTGAAACTGTTTTTATCTCAATGGGTAAACTTGCTAAAGCGGATGGTCATATATCGCAAGATGAAATTGATCATGTTGAACAGTTCATTCAAAAACTGGGAATGTCCGCTGAGCATAGGCAACAGGCAGTTGCCCTTTTTAAGCAAGGAGCTGATGCAAATTTTAATATTGAGCCGAACTTAAATAAATTTATTGCCATTTGTGGGAATACGAATGACTTAAAGCAAATGTTGTTGGTCTATCTCATTGTCATGGCTTTATCTGACGGACATATCCATACAGATGAAGAAATAATGCTCAAAGACATTGCCCGTCATTTTGGTTATGACCACACTGCATTTAAGCGAATACTGGATATGGTTTTAAACCAGTCACACTTTGCTGGTGGACAAACATCTTCCGCCACCAGTTTGGAAGATGCCTATAAAGCGCTGGGAGTAAGCAAGGAAAGTAGCGACCAAGAAATCAAACGCGCTTACCGCAAGTTAATGAGCCAATATCACCCTGATAAGTTAATGGGCCAAGGTGTTCCTGAAGACATGATCGCTGTAGCAACCGAACAAGCAAAGGAAATACAGGTTGCCTATAATTTAATTACCACGAGTCGAAAGAAAACGGGGGTGTAAATAGTTTTGTGCAAACGGTCGTATGGTGGGAAGCTGCCCAACTTGAAAATAAATTAACATGATCGTAGCAAAACAAAGCCGCATTCATCTAACTTAATTGACAAACTACTGACTGAACTGTCAACCCGGCAAGATTTTCGAAAACGAAATGCTGCGCCAGATATTAAACCTGGCGCAGCAAAACCGAGATTAGCTAAACAACGCTAATTGCCCCGGATAAGAGCGATAGTGCTGGCACACATTTTCCAGCCTGCCATAGCGAAACCGGATATAAGTGCGCACAAATACACTCTTTGGCTTGAAATAAACATTAGGCATGTTTATATTCCTCCAAAAATTGGAGAGCAATAGTTTGTTTGCCTACAACCCATGAACAGCGTACTATCCACGTGTCTGATGAAGACTGGTTGTAAGTGACAGAGGGCGCTCTCTCCACCTTGTCATAGAAGCCGGTAGCGCTGAAACGCTATCGGCTTCAATATTTTTGTTTTAATTTTATTTCAATTGCATCTCCATTTTTTATCTTAAAAATCATATAAAACGCGCCATTTGCCATTACAAACTAATTTGCGCTGCGATTCAAAATTTTGCGGGCCCTAATCTTTACCTTTTTCCACACTTAATTCCAAATATCCCTATTTATTATTTCCTGCCATAAGTGACTAACTGATATCCCAATGCTTGGGGAGTTTCCTGGCTGCATTGCTCGCGCGCCAATTCCTGCCATAGTTTCTTATCAAATTCCGGAAAATGAGTATCGCCTGCTACGTCTTCACTAATTTCAGTGAGGTAGATCGTGTCCACTAACGGCATGGCCAATGCGTAGAGTTCAGCACCACCGACAATAAAAATTTCATCATCCCCCACACAAGCACTTATCGCATCTTCCAGCGAGTACGCCATGATGCAGCCCTCAATTCTTAATGCTTTATTGCGTGTTATCACCACGGTAGTGCGGCCGGGCAGCGGCTTGCCGATGGAATCGAATGTCTTGCGCCCCATAATAAGATGATGTCCCATAGTGAGCGACTTAAAGCGCTTAAGATCCGCCGGGATATGCCAAGGCAGCCTGTTATTAAGCCCAATGGTGCGATTACGGGCCATCGCAGCAATGATTGCCACCTTGCCCTTCCCCGTTTCTTCCCTTTGTTCGTTCATCATACCGCCACGGTAGCTTTAATCGCCGGATATGGGTCATACCCTTCCAGGCTAAAATCCTCAAACCTGAAGTCAAATATATTTTTCACATCGGGGTTAATGTGCATGACCGGAAGTAGTCGCGGTTCGCGTGACAGTTGCAGCTCAGCCTGTTCCAGGTGGTTGAGGTAAAGATGTGCATCCCCAAACGTATGCACCAAATC
>JBKJQT010000370.1:0-3454 GCA_046593855.1 Candidatus Nitrotoga sp.
CTGGCTTGCAATCGCCTATCGTGAAGAACCTAAATGAAGACGCGCTGAAAATAATCATAACTCGTACGGGTGCACAGAATGGTGACTTGATTTTCTTCGGAGCGGACAAGACCAAGATAGTGAATGACGCGCTCGGCGCGTTACGTACCAAGATTGGCCACGAGAAAAAATATGTCAGTGGCGCAGCATGGACCCCGCTGTGGGTGGTGGATTTCCCTATGTTTGAATACGATGATGAAGCTAAGCGTTGGGATGCCTGTCATCATCCGTTCACTGCACCCAAGGACGAGCATCTTCACCTATTGGAAAATGACCCCGGACGTTGTCTGGCGAAAGCATACGACATTGTGTTAAACGGTTGGGAACTTGGTGGTGGCTCGGTGCGTATTCATAAGGAAGAAACTCAGTCATTAGTTTTCCGGGCACTCAACATTGGTGCGGAAGAAGCGCAACTAAAATTTGGCTTCCTGCTCGATGCACTGCAATATGGCGCGCCCCCGCACGGTGGGTTGGCCTTCGGCCTGGATCGAATCGTTACGCTGATGAGCGGTTCGGAATCAATCCGTGACGTGATCGCTTTCCCCAAAACCCAACGTGCGCAGTGTCTGCTCACCCAAGCACCCAGTGTCGTTGACGAAAAACAACTGAACGAGCTGCATATCCGTTTGCGTCAGAAAGTACAAACGACGGTGGAAGTTGAAAAAGGCTAGCCGAGATGGCCATTCCGGATTTTCAGAGCTTGATGCTACCACTGTTAAAAACTGTGTCAGATAAGCGTGAGTATTGCATGCGTGACGTTGTTGAATTACTGGCGCAAGAATTTCATCTGACCAATGAAGAACGGCAGCAACTGCTACCGAGTGGGCGTTATCCGACTTTTGATAATCGAGTTGCCTGGGCAAAAACCTATTTGAAGAAAGCTGGATTAATTGAGCAACCAAGACGTGCCTATTTCCAAATAACGGAAAGAGGTGAGAAGGTTCTCAAGTCTTCACCTGTTTTGATCAATATGAAGTTTTTGGAGCAGTTCCCGGAATATATTGCCTTCAAGGATAACCAGGAGAAGTCCGATTCTGCACAACAGAATTCTCAAGTGTCCATTCTTCAGAATGAAACTCCAGAGGAATTAATTGAAGGTGGTGCAAAGACCATTCGTGTAAATTTGGCAGAAGAAATTTTGCAACGCATTAAAGGGTGCTCGCCCGTATTCTTCGAGCGCCTAGTCGTCGAATTGCTAGTCAAGATGGGCTACGGTGGCACACGGCAGGATGCCGGGCGCGCAATTGGGCGTAGCGGCGACGAAGGGATTGATGGCGTGATTCACGAAGATCGCTTGGGTCTGGATGTAATTTACCTACAAGCAAAACGATGGGAAGGCATTGTCGGTCGCCCAGAGATACAAAAGTTCGTTGGTGCATTGCAAGGCCAACGCGCAAAGAAGGGCGTATTTATCACCACTTCGGATTTCACTAAAGAAGCGGTAGATTACGTCAGGAACATTGAAAACAAAGTAGTGCTAATGAACGGCGCATTACTGGCGAACTTGATGATAGACCACAGTGTTGGTGTATCTACCGCCACAACTTATGAAATCAAGAAAATTGATTCCGACTACTTCCTGGAAGAATAGCGTGTGATGAATTGCTTGGGCGTGCCACTAAGAACCAAGAACCCGTCATTCCCGCGCAGGCGGGAATCCAGTTTTTTATTTGGACTAGATTCCCGCCTGCGCGGGAACGACAAATTTTCTGGGGTGCAATTCAAGAAATATTTGTCCGTCCTGTTTGCCATGCTGTTTGCATTGGCATCCATTCAAGCCTTTGCCTACGATCACAGTTCGATTCATGATAGCGCTGTGCAGGCTATCAACGTGTCCGCGTTGCCGCTGGAAGGGCAAGAAACCTTACATCTCATTAAGCAGGGTGGGCCATTTTTATATGCGCGTGATGGTGTGATATTCAGTAATTTCGAAAAACGACTGCCCAAGCGTCAGCGTGGCTATTATCGTGAATTTACGGTGAAAACACCTGGAATACGCAATCGTGGCGCACGGCGCATTGTCTGTGGTCAACCTGTTGAGTGTTATTACAGCGCTGACCATTACCAGACTTTTCGGCGCATCGTGAAATAACATGGATAATTTGTCGCTACGCTTAAAAGATGTAAAAGAGGCGGGTGCATACCGGCTGGGCTGTCGCTTGGACGAGTTGTATGAAGCAGTGGCAGAGGCAGGCTGTGTCTTGTTCGAGGTTGATCTGACTGAGATAGAGGGCAAGGAAAAATTTATCGCTGTCATCGCTCAGGCAGTCCGTGTGTCGGATTGGTTTGGTAGCAATTGGGATGCGCTGGCCGATATATTGAGTGATCTTTCTTGGCAACCTGCTTGCGGTTATGTGATGTTGTTGCGTAATGATAATGACACACTCGGGATGGCTGCTGAGGATCACAATATTGCTGTGGAAATTTTTGCTGATACGTTAGCTTTCTGGAAATCGCAAGATAAACCATTTTGGATTTTTTTCTGCTAGCGCCATTTATGCAATATAAATTACCAGTTTCGGTGTTAGTGGTGATTTATACCTTGAATTTGGAGGTGTTACTTCTGGAACGCGCTGATCACCCAGACTTTTGGCAATCAGTCACTGGAAGTCAAGATGAGGGCGAGTCTTTGCGCGAGACAGCTGTGCGCGAAGTGTTGGAGGAGACTGGCTTGGATGCCAATCACTATACCTTGGTAGACTGGCAGGCCAAAAATATCTATGAAATTTATGCAAAATGGCAGCATCGCTATGCACCGGATATTCAGCACAACACCGAGCATGTATTTGGATTGGAGTTACCCTGCGTGCTTCCTGTCCAATTGTCGCTGCGGGAACATCTAAGTTATAAATGGGTACCTTGGCAGGAAGCTGCGGGACTGGCATTTTCGCCAAGTAACCGCGAAGCGATTTTGCAGTTGCCTGAAAGAGAAAGAGCGAGGAGCTGAAACTGTCCATACATAGTAAACGAAAGATTTTCAAATGAAAGAAATTGAGAGGCAGGATGGCATGATATCGATTGCCTACGATCATCCCGGCTGCGCCACTTCGACAGCGTGGGCGAAGAAGCCGCGCGAACCGGAGTTCGGTGAAAAAACCATGCTTATCGAGCGCATCAAGCAACTGTTACAAAAACAGGATGCGGTACTGGTGGCGCACTATTACGTACATCCGGACTTGCAGGATTTAGCCGATGCTACGGGCGGTTGCGTATCTGACTCCCTTGATATGGCCAATTTCGGCCATCAGCATCCGGCGCAAACGTTAGTGGTGGCGGGGGTACGTTTCATGGGTGAGACAGCGAAAATCCTCAACCCTGAAAAACGTGTGTTAATGCCTGATTTGGATGCAAACTGTTCGCTCGACCTTGGTTGTCCGGTGGAGGAGTTTACTGCTTTCTGCGACGCACATCCCGA
>JBKJQT010000415.1:0-6311 GCA_046593855.1 Candidatus Nitrotoga sp.
CTAGGCATTAATATTACCAGTATCAAAAAAACCCGCAGTGGCGGAGGAAAAAAGATCACCCAGAAAGACCTCACCCTATTTACCCGCCAACTCGCAGTCATGATCAAATCTGGCGTACCACTACTACAATCATTCGACATTGTAGGCAAGGGACACCACAACCCTTCGGTTTCTCGCCTGCTGAACGACATCAAAACCGATGTAGAAACTGGTAGCAGTTTGGAACAGGCATTCCGTAAATTCCCCCTTTATTTTGACGATTTGTTTTGCAATCTAATAGGCGCGGGCGAGCACGCTGGTATTTTGGACAGCTTGCTGGAACGTTTAGCGACCTACCAGGAAAAAATACTGGCAATCAAGAGCAAAATCAAAGGGGCGTTAATGTATCCAATTGCAATTATTGCAATCGCCTTTATTATCACCGCAGTGATCATGATTTTTGTGATCCCCGCATTTAAGCAGTTATTTTCAAGCTTTGGTGCCGATCTGCCCGCTCCTACGCTAATTATGATGGGCATCTCTGATTTTTTCGTTGCTTATTGGTGGGCGATCTTCAGTATTTTAGGAGGCGGGCTTTACAGCTTTTTCTACTTCTGGAAACGTAACAAAAAAATGCAGGATGCCATGGATAGAATAATGCTCAAACTACCAATTTTTGGAAATGTAATTCGCAAGGCTTCCATAGCACGATGGACACGTACACTGGCAACCATGTTTGCCGCCGGAGTACCACTGGTAGAAGCGCTTAACTCGGTAGCAGGTGCTGCGGGCAACGTGGTGTATTTTGATGCGACCAAGATAATCCAGCGAGAAGTCAGCCAAGGCGGCACCCTGACGGCAGCCATGCAAAATGTAGGGGTATTTCCCAGCATGGTGCTGCAAATGGTAGCAATCGGCGAAGAAGCAGGTTCACTGGATGGCATGTTGAACAAAGTGGCGGATTTTTTTGAGGCTGAAGTAGACGATGCAGTGGCGGCGTTGGCCAGCCTGATGGAGCCCATCATCATGGTGGTGCTAGGCACACTAATAGGCGGTATGGTTATAGCAATGTATCTGCCCATTTTCAAGATGGGGCAAGCGGTTGGTTAAATCACTTTTTCAGACGTTGTTGCACGAATACAGAAAATGATGGTGATTAACTGACCTAACAAAATGCCAAGCCCAAACGCCTACTGGTATGCCGAACGCCAAAAACACTTCTGCTGTGAGTGTAAAGCGACATAAAGGCCAGTAGAATGAGCCTCACTTAGCTTCTAAATATCCTTGCAGCAAACGCCCAAGGTATTTGCCTAGTGATCGATCACGTTCGATTCCTGACGCTAGCACTGGATGAATAATCTTCTTGCTACATCACTCGCCTTAATTCGTGTTACTTTGGTAAAAATTGTGTATTTGTATCTTGGATAACCATGACAGCACTCGTTGAGTTACTACAAACCCTCCCATCTTTTTTCATTGTTCTGTGCGGCATTAACGGTCTGCTGGTCGGCAGTTTTCTAAATGTAGTCATTCATCGATTACCCAAGATGATGGAGCGTGAATGGCATGCCCAATGTGCTGAACTCACCGGCAATGAACCTGCAAATGTACCGCCTTACAACTTGTTCATGCCGCATTCCGCCTGTCCGCATTGTGGCCACAAGATAAGCGCGCTGGAAAACATCCCGGTCATCAGCTATTTGCTGTTACGCGGCAAATGTAAGGATTGCAGCACACATATCTCAGCACGGTACCCTATCGTGGAAACGGTGTCTGGACTTCTGAGCGCCTATGTCGCATGGCATTTTGGCTTCGGTTTAACCGCCTTGGCCGCGTTGTTGTTTATCTGGATGCTGCTGGCACTAACCTGCATTGACGTTGATACTCAACTGTTGCCAGATGACATCACATTGCCACTTCTGTGGCTGGGTCTACTGTTTAATTTATCGGCCACATTTACTGACATTAATAGCGCCGTCATCGGCGCAATCACAGGTTATCTAGCTCTATGGAGTATATATTGGCTATTCAAGCTCGCCACCGGCAAGGAAGGCATGGGTTATGGTGATTTCAAGCTACTGGCGGCAATCGGCGCATGGCTAGGCTGGCAAATGCTACCGCTGGTTATTATGCTTTCTTCAATAGTAGGCGCAGTGGTCGGCATTACATTGATTATCGCGGCGCGCCTTGGCCGCAACGTCCCTATTCCATTTGGCCCATATTTGGCAGGTGGGGGCGTGATTGCGTTATTCTGGGGACAATCCCTTACGCAGGGCTATCTACAACTATTCAGCATTCAATGATATATCGCGTAGGACTAACTGGGGGCATTGGCAGCGGCAAGAGCACTGTCGCTTCAGTATTCAAAGAATGCGGTGTGTTAGTCATCGATAGCGATGTTATCTCCCACCAGTTAACCCAATCCAGTGGCATAGCCATCGCTGCCATCCGCACGACATTCGGAAATAACTATATTGATACGAGCGGCGCATTGGATCGGGGGTTCATGCGTCAATTAATATTTTCTGATCCTGCCGCCAAGGTGAAGCTGGAAGCTATTCTGCACCCGCTTATCCGCGCGCAAATTCTGACGCAGGTCGACAATGCCATTATTAACAGCACCCTTACATCTTCCTATTTGTTACTGGTCATTCCACTATTATTTGAAATGCTGAACTACCGCGAGTTGGTGCAACGCACATTGGTAGTGGATTGCACGGAAACCACCCAAGTTGCACGCACCATGCAGCGTAGCGGTTTGGATGAGCAAACAGTGCGTACCATAATGGCATCTCAAATCACGCGTGCCGAACGGCTACGACTGGCTGATGAAATCATTCAAAATGATGGCAATCTGGATACTTTACGCCAGCAGATATCCAAACTGCATCAACACTATCTAGCCATTTCCTCAGGAATTGGTTGACGATATATAATGGTCATAATATATTGACCTCTTTTAACGAAAACTTATCCTCATTCTACTAGCATTGTGATTAGCTATGATTTCCCTCTCAATGAACGAATGCGCACACTACTGCGCCTAGAGGATCTTTATGCCAAGTTGCTATGTTTTACAGAAAGATCAAGCGCTATCGATCATCACGCCGCGTTAGGCGTATTGCTAGAAGTTCTTGAAGTCGCTAGCCGTTCCGACCTGAAATCTGATCTATTGCAAGAATTAGAACGCCAAAAACGACAACTTTCTGCTTTACACAACAATCCAGAAATTTCAGAACAAGCACTGGATGCGGTACTTGATGAAATTGAAAGCGCCAGTAGCGGCGTGTTAAATATGAGTGGCAAGGTGGGCCAACACTTGCGCGAAAACGAATGGTTAATGGGCATCAAGCAGCGTACTGGCATCCCTGGCGGAACCTGCGAATTTGACTTGCCATCCTACCATCACTGGCTCCATCAGGATGCCATGCTACGACGCAATTCCCTAAAAACTTGGCTAACTCCCATGCTGCCCATACGCGATGGCATTGCAATCATCCTCAAGCTATTACGCGAAAGTGGGAAAGCGTACCATTACATTGCCCAACAGGGTAATTTCCAGCAAATGCAATGTGGCCGCGTGGCACAAATGCTGCGTGTCAGTTTGGACAAAACTCTCCCGTGCGTACCTGAAGTCGGTGCCAACAAATACATGCTTAATATTCGCTTCATTGCAGCCGATTATGCAGCCAAGAGCGCTTTATACGATCAAGACGTGCCGTTCAACCTTACTTTCTGCTCATTGTAATTGAGCTTGTCGATTTAATGGCTAACGCTGGCCTTTCTTAAATGGGAGAGGCGCCGGAGATGAAATAATCTTTAGTCCATTTATTTGAAAACAGGAATACGCCATGATGAAGAAAACAACTATTGTCACTTGCCCACAATGTAAAAAAGAAGTGACGTGGAGCAATGACAGTCCCTATCGCCCATTTTGTAGTGAGCGCTGCAAATTAATTGATTTGGGTCAGTGGGCCACAGAAAGTTATCGCATCCCACAGTCCGAAAGCAACCCCGAAGAAGAGCCTTCTCACCAAGCCTGATGCAACATTGCAATGCCATGCACACCATGCTGCCAAGCCTTCTCCATGTCGTCACAACATAATCCACCCAGCGCATATACCGGAATGGCCGAATTTGCTGCTATCGACGCAAGTGATTGCCAGCCTAAATGTGTTGCACCGGGATGACTTCGAGTGGGCAACACAGGGCTCAGCACCACAAAATCGAAGCCCAGATTATTGGCACGTTGTAATTCCTCGGCGTTGTGACAGGATGCCGCACACCAAGTCAAATTGGGACGTGAAGTACAGGCAGCAAGCTGGATACTATTCAAATGCACACCGTCCGCGCCAATTTCGTTAGCCAGCTCAATATCACTGTTAATCAGCACTTGTGCGCCAAATGTGTGTGCCAGTTTCACCGCCCGTAAAGACAATTCACGCATCGTTTCGCGCGATAAAGCAGGTTCGCGCATCTGCACCAACTTCAAGCCATTTTCTAGCGCAACCTGTAAACGTTCCAGAAACTTTTCACAACCCAACTCGGCAGCGTTACTGATGGCATACAAAGGCGGTAATTGCAGCGCGCGGAAAACAAATGTGTTAGCTGGAAGCACTGGGAATAGTGTCAAATTGGAAGGGGTTTGCCAACTCAGTTGTTGCTTTTCTTTGCCATGAAGCTCACCCTGCCATTCGGTAATACGAAAGAAATTTAATCGCACTGTAGCGTGGGTATAAATGTGCAAGCGTGTCAGCCAAGGATAAGCACCCGCAATTTTAATGCCTAACTCTTCGTGCAACTCTCGTTCCAACGCATGCAGCAGCGTTTCGCCCACTTCAACTTTACCGCCCGGAAACTCCCAGTAGCCTGCGTAAGCTTTGCCTTCTGGCCGCTTCGCCAGCAGGAAACTGCCATATGTGTATCGACCTCGCAAGGTGTACTTCGCGGCGGGGGCATCTATTTTGCCGTTAGTCTCGCGCAACAACACGCCAACGGCAACTTCAATCACGCAAGAATTCATGTATCGTGGGCCGCGTTGCATGCGGTAATTACCAAGGAATTTCCTGGCCGTCATAACTAAAGAATTTTCCTGAGTCGGCCATTGAAAGGTTGCCGATCACGTGTCGCATGCCCGAAACGCTTTGCTCGGTAGAGATCAAAGCGTTCGGCCCACCCATATCAGTTTTAACCCAACCGGGATGAATTACTATCGAAATGACTCCGGCTGACTGCAGATCAACTGCAAGGCTCTTTACGACCATATTTACTGCTGTTTTGCTTGAACGATAAAGGTAATTTCCGCCGCTGCTATTGTCCTCAATGCTACCCATTTTGCTAGTTATGGCCACAAAAAATTTGTGCTCGCTACGAGCAAGTTGAGTGACAAATGTTTCGGCCATTTTGAGTGGCGCCATGGTATTGATGCGGAATACCCGCATCCATTCCTCATAATCGGTATGACCGAAACTATTTGCGCCCGATTTCGGATAAATACCCGCATTGTTAATGATCAAGTCAATAGATTCATCTGATAGATCCTGGGCCAAGCGCTCAATCTGCGCATGGTCAGAGACATCTAGAGCCAAAATTTTTATAAGCTCAGGATATTGGGCCACCAGGTTATTGAGCCCATCCGATTTTCCTGGATTCCGACTACAAGCCAAAACGTTCCAGCCATCCGCGGCATATTGCCTAGAAAACTCCAGTCCGATCCCCCGGTTAGCGCCAGTAATCAATGTGGTTTTCATTCTTGCCCTCAATATTTATTGATCCCATCGTCTCCAGGTTTCTCAGATATTCTGTTTACTTCACTCCGAATCACCTCTCCTTCTATCACCTCTCCCTCCATCACAACATCGTCTGGGGAATACGCACGCATTTGTCTTCTCAGATCACGAGTTCTCCACCACAGATAACCCCATGCTATTGCACCGACAGTCAAAATCACCACCAATAACAGCACAGAAAACATCAAGGCCAAACCAATCAGAACGATAGTTACGAGAATTCTGGCAACCTTGCTCAACAGACTGGATGATTTTGTAGTGATATATATTGGATTTCCCATCTATTTTGCGTGAATGTATGTGAAAGTAATTTGCAACAGATATATGTCTATCCGCGGCAGTGTAAATAATAACAAAGTGTAACTGCGCTTGTAGACCGCTTCCACTATTTCAAATCCGCTTCCCAAGCGTTGCCATAGATTTTTCCGTTGCGCGACAAGATAAACATTTGGTACATACTAATAAACCACATTATTGTTGCTGCAACGCTGTAACCAAAGCCGCCAATAAGCGTGAGCCATGCAAAGTTGGGATTCCATTTCG
>JBKJQT010000152.1:0-3021 GCA_046593855.1 Candidatus Nitrotoga sp.
ATGTAATCTAATATTTCCTGCTCTGATTGTCCTTGCCGCAGTTTCTCGCGTACTTGATTTTTAAGGTCCACCGCAAGTTCGGCATTGGAATCGGCAATCGTCTGGTTCTGACAGACCAGGCAGCGAAGATGTGCAGATAGATCCATAACGCGTTTTTCCAGTACGGGATCGTCCTTCGTGATCACCGCCTGATCAGCATGAGCTAGGGGCATTAAAAGCAACAGTACAAGAAAGAGAAATTTGCTATGCACCGTTCAACTCCTTAACTAGAGGAATTAGTTTGCTCTGTATGAGTTCAGGCGTGAGCGCTCCGATAAATTTGTGACGGATAAGACCTGATTTGTCGATTACGAAGGTTTCCGGGACACCATAGACGCCCCAGTCAATGCCAACATTGCCCTCTCGGTCGTAGGCCGACAGGACATATGGGTCACCCGAGTTCCTCAACAAAGCTAGGCCATCATCGCGATTGTCCTTGTAATTAAGCCCATAAATCGGCACTAAATTTTGACGTCCTAACTCTACTAATAGAGGATGCTCTTGGCGGCAAGTCACACACCACGAGGACCAAACATTAAGCAACCAAACTTTGCCGCGTAAGTCCTCTGGTCCAATAGTTTTGTCGGCATCGTGAAGTTGTGGCAGCCGAAATGTCGGTGCTATCTTGTTGATTAAGGGTGATGGAACTTCCCTGGGATTGAGTGTGAGCCCGATCCACAAGAAAATGACGAGAACAATAAAAACCCCCAGCGGAAGAAGAAAGCGGTTCATCGAATTCCCTTCAGCGCTGCGTGGGAGGCGTTGATGGCAAGCGATAACGACGATCGCTCACCGCCAGCAAACCGCCAAGCGCCATCAGTAAGCAGCCGCCCCATATCCAGTTAACCATCGGTTTATGCTGGATACGCATAACCCACTCGTCCCTGCTGACTTGTTCGCCAAGCGCAATATAAAGATCGCGAAACAGGCCCGTGTAAATGGCACCCTCGGTCATGGCTGAATCCTGCATGGTATAAAGGCGCTTCTCAGGATAAAGCGTGTCTATCTTCGTTCCATTCAGTGTTACCTCCAGAGTGCCACGAATTCCGCTGTAATTCGGCCCTTTCATTTTCTCCATGGCAAGCAAGCGGAAGAGATAACCGTCCAGCGTGGTGGTGTCACCTACGCGCAGACGCATTTCGCTACTGGTTTCGTAGCCTTTGACCAAGGTCACGCCAAGAATAAACACGCCAATTCCAGCATGGGCGAGCAACATTCCGTAAGTGGAACGAGACGTGGAGCGCAACGTTGCCCAAGCACTCGTGCCGGCTGATTCGCGCACCCGCGTGACCAGATAAGCGACGCTTGTGAGCAATGCCCACATCCCCAGTGAAGTCCCGGCTACTACCGGCCCTGTCCAGCGGCCGAACCAGGATGGTACGAGCATCCCTAAAGCTACGCTGACAACGAACCACGGTCCCAGGTGCTTCACTATTTTCGCCATGCTGGCCTGCTTCCATGATGCTCGCGGCCCAATGCCCATCAAGAAAACGGCGACCGCCATGATAGGCGCAAACACTGCTTCAAAATAGGGTGGTCCGACTGAAATTTTACCCAGATTCAATGCATCTAAAAATAAGGGATAGAGCGTGCCGAGGAATACCGCACCCGCGGCAGCGACCAGCAGTACATTATTTACGAGTAGCATCGATTCGCGCGAAATCAAACCGAATCCGCTACCTAGCCCCACTTTCGGCGCCCGCCAAGCAAAAAGCACAAGCGAACCGCCGACCACCACACTCAAGAATGCCAAAATAAAAAGTCCGCGCGCCGGATCTGTAGCAAAAGAATGCACGGAAGTCAGCACTCCAGAGCGAACAAGGAAGGTTCCGAGCAGGCTTAAGGAAAAGGCGATAATAGCCAGCAACACTGTCCAGTTTTTGAAAGCACCGCGTTTTTCCGTTACCGCCAGGGAATGGATCAGTGCAGTGCCCACTAGCCAAGGCATGAATGAAGCATTCTCGACTGGATCCCAAAACCACCAGCCGCCCCAACCTAGCTCATAATAGGCCCACCAACTGCCGAGCATGACGCCCAGCGTCAGGAACGACCAGGCGACGGTGGTCCAAGGCCGCGACCAGCGCGCCCAAGTGGCATCCAACTGGCCGCCCAACAGCGCGGCAATGGCAAAGCTAAAGGCCACCGAGAAACCGACATAGCCCATGTATAACATGGGCGGGTGGACGATCAGGCCGATGTCCTGCAACAGCGGATTCAAATCGCGCCCCTCGGCAGCGGCGGGCCACAGCCTGTCGAACGGATTGGAGGTGAGCAGCATGAATAACAAGAACCCGATACTGACCAGCCCCATGACGCCCAATACCCGCGCCACAAACTCATCAGGCAAGGTGCGACTGAAGTAGGTCACCGCTATGGTCCATACCGCCAGGATCCACACCCACAGCAGCAGTGAACCTTCGTGCGCACCCCACAGGGCGGCCATACGGTACTCCCATGGCAGCGCCGTATTGGAGTTGCTGGCGACGTAGCGGACGGAGAAATCGTTGACGATGAACGAATACAGCAGGCAGGCCATCGCAATCGTTAAAAATACAAACTGCCCACGCGCCGCCGGGCGGGCGACCGCTATCCAGGAAGTGATCCCGCGCGCAGCGCCGGCGATCGGCAGAATGGCTTGTATCAAGGCCATGCCCAGCGCCAGGATCAGTGCAAAATGGCCAATATCAGGAATCACAGGAATCATTTACCCATCCCCCCTTGCATCAACGTACTGGAGAATTGCGGCGCGCCTTGCTTCGCTTCTTTCATCGCCTTGGCGACTTCCGGCGGCATGTAATTTTCATCGTGCTTGGCCAATACTTCACTGGCCATAAACACCCCATCTTGAGACAGCTTGCCCTGCGCGATGACACCTTGACCTTCACGGAACAGATCCGGCAGGATACCTTTATAAATCACCGGCACGTTCTTTACCGTGTCCGTCACCATAAAGTGCACGGTGAGACCATCGTCCTCGCGCTT
>JBKJQT010000206.1:0-5774 GCA_046593855.1 Candidatus Nitrotoga sp.
GTGTGGAAATCGCCAAGCGATGTAATTTGACCTTGCAACTGGGTAAACCCTATTTGCCGGATTTCCCCACCCCCAACGGCGAAAGTCTGGATGATTTTCTGCGTACGGAATCCGAACTAGGATTGCATCAGCGCATGCTGCAATTATATCCGGATGAAACTGTGCGCACCGCGAAGATGGAGGAATATGCCTCACGCTTGTCATTCGAAATCGAGACCATTATAAAAATGGGTTTCTCCGGTTACTTTTTGATTGTGGCCGACTTCATTCGTTGGGCCAAACTCAATGACGTGCCAGTCGGCCCCGGTCGCGGCTCAGGCGCAGGTTCACTGGTAGCTTACAGTCTCGGCATCACCGACCTTGACCCGTTACGCTATGCCCTGTTGTTTGAACGCTTCCTGAATCCAGAACGCGTATCCATGCCCGACTTCGACGTAGACTTCTGCCAGGATGGACGCGAGCGCGTTATCGACTATGTGAAGCAAAAATACGGCGCGGCGAGCGTGTCGCAGATTGCCACCTTTGGCACTATGGCGTCCAAAGCGGTAATCCGCGATGTCGGGCGCGTACTGGATTTTCCTTACGGCCTGTGCGATCGCCTGTCCAAGCTCGTTCCCCTAGAAGGCGTCAAACCGGTGTCACTAAAAAAAGCGCGTGAGCTGGAGCCGGAATTTAACGCTATCATCAGTAGCGAAGAAGGCGTGGAAGAGCTGCTGGAACTGGGTGCACGGCTCGAAGATTTAACGCGCAATGTCGGCATGCACGCGGGCGGGGTACTGATCGCACCGGGCAAGCTGACCGACTTTTGTCCGCTATATTACGCCGAGGGCAGCGACAAGGGCATCAGTCAATTTGATAAAGACGATGTGGAACAGATCGGCTTGGTGAAATTCGATTTTTTGGGGTTGCGCACGCTCACCATCATTGATTGGGCGGTGAAATATGTAAACAAAATGCCCGCAGGCCTAGGTTTCCCCATTGAAAATTACTTCTCCATCGAAAATCTTCCACTGGAGGACAAGCCAACTTACGCACTGCTCAAGGCTGCCAACACCACGGCGATATTTCAGCTTGAATCTCCTGGCATGAAAAAGCTGATTATCAAGCTACAACCAGATACCTTTGAAGACATCGTGGCGCTGGTTGCATTATATCGCCCAGGTCCGCTCGAATCAGGCATGGTAGAGGACTTCATCAATCGCAAGCATGGCCGTTCTAAGGCTGATTATTTTCATCCTGAACTGGAGATTTCGCTCAAGCCAACTTACGGCGTAATCGTGTACCAAGAGCAAGTCATGCAGATCGCGCAAATCATCGGCGGTTATTCGCTGGGAGCAGCGGATTTGTTGCGCCGCGCGATGGGGAAAAAAAATGCCGAGGAGATGGCGCTGCAACGCAGCATCTTTGTGGACGGCGCTGTGGCGCGCGCTATCAACAAGCGACTAGCAGAGCAACTATTCGACCTGATGGAGAAATTCGCTGGATACGGCTTTAACAAATCACATTCTGCTGCCTATGCGTTGGTGTCTTATCAAACCGCCTATCTGAAAGCGCATTACCCGGCAGCATTTATGGCTGCCACATTGTCATCGGACATGGATAACACCGACAAAGTGCATATTTTCTATCTTGATACCGTGGCGCAGGGAATATGCGTTTTGCCGCCAGATATTAACTCGTCTGTAAACCGCTTTATGCCGGTGGATGAAAAAACAATTGCATATGGATTGGAGGCCATTAAGGGTACAGGTCAAGCTGCGATAGATAGCATTGAAGATGCCCGTAAACTCGGTGGACCATTCCGCGACCTGTTCGATTTTTGCCATCGCGTAGATAAGCGCGTAGTGAACCGTCGTGCCACTGAAGCGCTGATCCGCAGCGGCGCATTCGATACGATTTCGGATCATCGTCATCAGTTGCTGGCGTCGCTCGAGGTCGCGCTTTGCAGCGCGGAGCAGAAAGCACAATCAGTCAATCAAAATAGTCTATTCGAAGACGATGCAAGTGTGACGATGTCGGTGCAAATGAAGAACGTCCCGCGCTGGACATTGCGCGAGCAATTGCAACACGAAAAAACCAGCTTGGGTTTTTATCTCAGCGGCCATCCCTATCAAGAATATGCCCATGAACTGGAAAATTTCGTCAAGACACGCCTGGCCGATATCACGCTGCATGTGCTGCCGCAAAACAGCAACAACAAACGCGGTGGAATACCGGTGGTATTGGCTGGCATAGTGTCTAGCGTGCGAATACAGCAGACGCGACGGGGCCGCATGGCGATTGTCACATTGGACGACGGCAGCGCACAGTTGGAAATGATGGTATTCAACGAAGTTTTCGAGGCCAATCGCCCGTGGATACGCGAAGATGAATTATTAGTGGTGCGCGGCAAAGCCAGTCTCGACGAGTATTCCGGCAATATGCGCGTCAATGGTGAGGAGTTATTCGATTTTGCCTCGGCGCGTTCTACTTTCGCAAAGCGCCTGGAACTTACTGTTTCGTCTGACGCAAGCGTCAGCGTGACACAATTAAAAGAATTGCTCACCCCCTATCGCGAGGGTAAATGCACGGCTGTAGTGTGCTACCGCAATACGAGCGGCAGTGTAAATTTAAAGCTGAGCGAGGATTGGTGCGTCACACTGCACAGCGACTTAATGAGCGAGTTAAGGAAACTGCTGGGCGAACAGAACGTTCGTATTATTTATACCTGAGTAAGTTTGTTCTCTTCCGGTAATTCTGTAGCACGGTGTAATTTGGGGCCGAAAAATTCGGCCAGTTTTATAGAGCGAACTACTTAATCCTCATGCCAGGTTGGGCGCCATCGTCCGGACTAAGGATGAATAGACCGGGCGTATCGCCGGAAGCCGCCAGCACCATGCCTTCCGACAAGCCGAACTTCATCTTGCGCGGTGCAAGGTTGGCGACCATCACCGTCATGCGCCCTTTGAGTTTTTCCGGATCGTAAACCGATTTGATTCCGGCAAATACCGTGCGCGGTTTTTCCTCGCCGAGGTCCAGCGTGAGCTTGAGCAACTTCTCTGCGCCTTCGACCTGCTCGGCATTGATGATCTTCGCTACGCGTAAATCTATTTTGCTGAAGTCGTCGATGCTGATGGTCTCGGCAATAGGGGCAAGACTTTTCCCCTCGCCCGCTGGCGGTAGAGGGGTCAGGGGAGAGGGTGCGTGTTGCTGCGCCTCTGCGTGTCGTGCGGGGGAATGTGATTCGTTCATGGGTTTCAGGCTTTCCTGGTTGGCTGCGACCATTGCTTCAACCAGTTTGGGGTCGAGACGGGTTATAAGTGGTGTGAATGAATTAATTTGGTGGCCTTCCGGCAATCTTGATTCAAATTTGTTTTTTGGCCACTGAAGTGGCTCGATATTTAAAAAAGCCTCTGCGTGTTTTGCCAGTTCAGGCAATACAGGTTTCAGCATGAGAGAAAGTCTTCTAAAACACTCAAGAGCTACAGAGCACTTCCATTGAAGTTCGTCGTCGCGCGTGGAATCTTTTGCGATGTTCCACGGTGCCCAATCAGCAATACATTTATTGACAGCATCAGCTGCAGCCATAATTAAACGTAAAGCATGGTTGTAATCACGATCCTTGTAGGAACGCCCAACATTAAAAGCAATGTCGCATTTTTCAAGTATTTCTGCCTCTATTCCTGTATTTTCTAAGCGTGTTAGAGTGCGTGGCCCCGCTTGGCTTATGCCAGAACTAAATTTCATTTCAGTTGTTTCTGAAAAATCAAGAGAAGTAATTTTCTCTCCGAAACGATTAGTAATAAATCCCGCGCAGCGACTGGCAATGTTCACATACTTCCCAATCAAATCACTGTTCACCTTCACTACGAAATCTTCCAGATTCAGGTCGAGGTCCTCCATCGTGCCGTTCAGCTTGGAAGCATAGTAGTAGCGCAGATATTCAGTGTTCTTGATGTTATCCACATAACTCTCGGCAGTGATGAAGGTGCCGCGCGACTTGGACATCTTCTTGCCGTTCACGGTGAGGAAGCCGTGCGCGAACAGCTTGGTCGGCGTGCGGAACCCAGAATTTTCAAGCATGGCAGGCCAGAACAACGCATGAAAATATAAAATATCTTTGCCGATAAAATGGTAAAGCTCGGTGTCGGAGCCTGGCTTCCAGTATTCGTCAAAGCTAATGCTTCTTTTCTCGCACAGTTGTTTGAAGCTGCCCATATAGCCGACAGGTGCATCCAGCCACACGTAAAAATATTTGCCCGGCGCGTCGGGTATCTCGAAGCCAAAGTAAGGCGCATCGCGGGAGATGTCCCAGTCCGACAGTTTATTTTCATCCCCGCTGCCGAGCCACTCCTGCATTTTGTTCGCGGCCTCGGGTTGCAGAGTGCCGCTGGTGGTCCATTCGCGCAGGAATTTCTGACAGCGCGGGTCGGACAGTTTGAAGAAATAATGATCCGAGTCGCGCAACTCCGGCTTCGCGCCGGATACAGCAGAATAGGGGTTCTTCACTTCTGTCGGCGCATAGGCCGCGCCGCAGGACTCGCAGTTGTCGCCGTATTGATCCTTCGCTCCACACTTGGGGCATTCGCCCTTGATGAAACGGTCCGGCAGGAACATCTGCTTGATCGGGTCATAAAATTGTTCGATAGAGCGCTTTGCGATCAGTCCAGCGTCCCGGAGATTTTCGTAGATGGTTTCGGAGAGTTGTTTCGTCTCGGCAGAGTGGGTCGAGCCATAATTGTCGAACTTCACGTGGAATGCAGCAAAGTCTGCCTTGTGTTCTTCTGCGACACGAGCAATTAATTGCTCCGGGGTGATACCTTCCTTCTCGGCGCGCAGCATGATGGGCGTACCATGGGTGTCGTCGGCGCAGACGTAATAACAGGTGTTGCCCAGCATTCTCTGAAAGCGCACCCAAATATCGGTCTGAATGTATTCGACCAGATGGCCGAGGTGAATGCTGCCGTTGGCGTAAGGCAGTGCGGAGGTGACCAGAATCTTGCGCGTCATTGTGGTAAGGCCTGTTGAAAAGTGCCGTAATTGTAGCAAAATTGAACTATAGGCGTGACGGGTAATCTTGGGTAGAATGCTTGCCCCCATCGTTTTTATTGCAGGAGCAGCACATGAGTTTTACCGACGCAGACGTACAGGCCGCATTGGCAAAGTTGATTGACCCCAATACAAAAAAAGATTTTGTAGCGGGCAAGTCGGTAAAAAATATAAAGATCAACGGTGATAATTTATCGCTCGACATTCAGCTTGGCTACCCTGCGAAAAGCGTGTGGGACGAGATACGGGTGATGGTAGAAAATCACCTGCGTAGCGCTTTACCAGGTATCAACACTCTCTCTGTGAATGTGAGCAGCAAAGTTGTGCCCCATGCTGTGCAACGCGGCGTAAAACTGGTTGATGGGGTAAAGAATATTATCGCAGTGGCCAGCGGCAAAGGTGGCGTGGGTAAATCCACAACGGCGGTGAATCTGGCGCTGGCATTGGCTGCGGAAGGCGCGCGCGTCGGAATTCTGGATGCAGATATTTATGGCCCTTCCCTACCCACCATGATGGGCATCAAAGGCGAGCCCGTATCGCGTGATGGCAAGTCGGTCGAGCCCATGCAGGGACATGGACTACAGGTTATGTCCATCGGCTTCATGATTCAAGGCGAGGATGTACCGATGGTCTGGCGCGGCCCGATGGTCACTCAGGCGCTGGATCAGTTATTGAATCAGACGCACTGGAATGAACTGGACTATCTGATAGTAGACATGCCGCCCGGCACTGGCGATATCCAGTTG
>JBKJQT010000187.1:0-2649 GCA_046593855.1 Candidatus Nitrotoga sp.
TCACCAGATGAGCTACCAACATGATTTACGAACACAGCCTTAATAATTGATATTAAGGCATACTGACAAGTAGTGTCCTTGAGTGCAAAATAGATAGACATGCAATAAAATTACGCACAAAATACACGCAAGCACTTCACTTCTTGTCTTTTTTTAGTTAGGATGCATTCTTAACTTCTGAAGCGCACCTTCACTCAGCTCCACAATAAATAAATTTAATCTCTAACTTAATAATTATAAAGCGATATTCATCATGAGTGAACACATCCACTATGTTACTGATCCAACCTTTGCTGCCGATGTACTGCAAGCACCGTTACCAGTATTAGTAGACTATTGGGCAGAATGGTGCGGCCCATGCCGCAGTATCGCTCCAATTCTGGAAGAGATTGCCAAGGAATATGCCGGGCGCATCACCGTAGCCAAAATGAATGTAGACGAAAACCAACAAACTCCGCAGAAATACGGTGTCCGTGGCATTCCCACGCTAATGCTGTTTAAGAACGGAAATATTGAAGCAACCAAAGTCGGCGCGTTATCTAAATCGCAGCTCACCGCATTTATTGACAGCCATATCTAAATCATTTAGACTTATTTTGTAATATTTCTTAATCTCGTTAGATCCTTCTGCACCCTATTCACAAATCCTGACACTCAAGACAGTTCATGTACGCGGCATCCCCGCGCAAACCGTAACACCTCCCTAAGCAGGCTCCCTAAACTTCGTAATATCACCCACCCATCCCTATATGCATTTATCTGACCTCAAAACCAAACACATCACCGAACTGGTGGGCATGGCAACAACAAACCAGATCGACAATGCCAACCGCATGCGCAAACAAGACCTGATTTTCGCTTTGCTTAAAAATCAAGCAAAAAAGGGCGAGAGCATTTTCGGCGAAGGTACGCTGGAAGTATTACCCGACGGATTTGGCTTTCTGCGCTCGCCGGACATTTCTTATTTGGCGGGACCGGATGACATCTACGTTAGTCCAAGCCAGATCCGTCGTTTCAATCTACATACCGGAGATTCGATCGAAGGCGAGATCCGCACCCCCAAAGAAGGAGAGCGTTACGTCGCCTTAGTAAAGGTAGACAGGGTTAATTCCGAGGCTCCGGAAAATACGAAAAATAAGATACTGTTTGAAAACCTGACACCACTATTCCCAACTAAGCAAATGGCACTGGAGCGAGACATCCGCGCCGAGGAAAACGTTACTGGTCGAATCATTGATATCGTCGCTCCCATTGGTAAAGGTCAACGCGGATTGCTGGTAGCCTCGCCAAAATCTGGCAAGACCGTGATGTTGCAGCATATCGCCCATTCCATTGCAGCAAACAACCCTGATGCACATCTGATTGTTCTGCTAATCGACGAACGACCCGAAGAAGTCACCGAAATGAGTCGCAGCGTGCGCGGTGAAGTGGTCGCATCTACCTTTGACGAGCCTGCCACACGCCACGTCCAAGTCGCCGAAATGGTGCTGGAAAAAGCCAAGCGCCTAGTCGAACATAAGAAGGATGTGGTCATCCTTCTGGATTCCATCACTCGGCTGGCGCGTGCCTACAACACCGTTGTGCCGTCTTCCGGCAAAGTACTTACTGGCGGCGTTGATGCTAATGCCCTGCAGCGTCCCAAACGTTTTTTTGGAGCGGCCCGCAACATTGAAGAAGGCGGCTCACTAACCATTATCGCCACGGCGCTAGTGGATACCGGTTCTCGCATGGACGATGTGATTTACGAGGAATTCAAGGGCACCGGTAATATGGAAATTCATCTTGACCGGCGCATGGCAGAGAAACGGATCTATCCGGCCATTAATATCAATCGATCCGGTACACGCAGGGAAGAGCTGCTGATTAAATCAGATATTTTGCCCAAAATTTGGGTACTGCGTAAACTACTCTATCCGATGGATGAATTGGAATCAATGGAATTTCTACTGGATAAAATTAAAGCGACTAAGAACAACGCTGATTTTTTCGATTCAATGCGCCGCTAAAAAACTTAATCCAAAAAGGGTTCCATGCGGCTCAGCATAATCGAGGCCCCAAAAATGGGCCTCGATTAATTAATCCTGCAGAAATGCGTAACTTAAAGCAATTATTGCTTTAATTCCTATAACCACGATTGTCCCGGCTTGAAATCCGATTAACGTTCTTCAGGTCTACTGAAAACTCTCTCCTTGGGTCGGGGGAAATTTGCTTTTACCTCTACGGTATCGGATAAATTACAGCCTTTGCGCAGATTATCTTCTTCCTTCTCTAAGGCAAGAGTAGCCATCATTTTTGATGAATGGGTAGCTAAAATAATCGTCAATCCAGGATACTGTTCCTGTGCCATTTTTTTCAGCCGAGACAGAAGTCGTTGTTGCCAATCTTCGTGTAAATGCGCCTCAGGTTCGTCAATCAGCAGAATTGTGTTGCGCGTCATATATGCGCCGAAGCGTACAAACAATTGCACCAGACTTTTTTCTCCGTTACTAAGTGTGTCGAGTCGATGCAACTTTCCATTACTCACAACTTCAACCTCATGCGGATCTTTGCGAACATCCTTGATTGCGGTACAGGTATCAGTAAAAACCCGCTCATTAACTAATTTTACCGCGCGATCAAATCGTCCGTCATCAAGCCATTTCAGCCAAA
>JBKJQT010000038.1:0-2722 GCA_046593855.1 Candidatus Nitrotoga sp.
CTTACAGGCTTCAGACTGGTACACTTTTATTTCGCCATTCCCGCAAAATTTAGTGCGACTTAGTGGTACTACCGTGGGCGTCCATGTATGTACCACTAAGTCGCAATAAATTTTGCGGGAATGGCGAAATAAAAGTGTACCAGTCTGAAGCCTGTAAGCTGATGCGATTAGCATCAAGTGAAAGGCGATGAGGATGTATACAGTGGAACTATATGTAAAGATTCGACGAGCGGTGATGATAGAAGGCCGAAGCGAACGCGAAGTTGCGCGTTATTTTGGAATTCACCGCAAGACTGTGAAGAAGATGTGTCAATACGCGGCACCGCCGGGTTATCGGCGCAAGAGCGAACCGGTATCTCCCAAGCTTGCTCCTTTCACTGGCATCATTGATGCTATTTTGGAAGCTGACAAACAAGTGCATGTTAAGCAGCGCCATACTGCAGTGCGGATACTGGAGCGGTTACGCGATGAACATGGTTTTACCGGTGGTTATACCATCGTACGTAACTATGTCTACAAGGCTGCGGTTCGACAGAAAGAAATGTTCATGCCGCTGGTACACCTACCTGGCCATGCCCAAGCAGATTTTGGTGAAGCTGATGGCTATATTGGCGGCAAACTGGTTCGATTCCATTATTTCTGTCTCGACTTACCGCATTCGGATGGTTGTTTTGTCAAAGCTTATCCGACTGAAGATACTGAATCTTTTCTGGATGGTCATGTTGCTGCATTCGCTTTTCTGGATGGAGTGCCGCAATCGATCTTGTATGACAACACCAAGATTGCAGTAGCGAAGATATTGGGTGATGGCAAACGCCAGCGCACCAAGGCATTCAGCGAGCTGCAGAGCCACTATCTGTTCGAAGACAAGTTTGGGCGACCGGCCAAAGGCAACGACAAAGGGAATGTTGAGGGCATGGTCGGTTATAGTCGTCGTCACTTCATGGTGCCGTTGCCCATTGCTGCTGACTTTGATGCTTTAAATGCCAAACTGCTGGATGGGTGCATTAAACGCCAGCAGGCGAGATTACGGGGTCAAACAGAAACCATCGCTGAGCGCATGAAGCGTGATACGGCTGAGTTGATGGCTTTACCAGCGGTTGCTTTTGATGCCTGCCATAAGATTTCCACGCGTGTATCTTCACTATCGCTCGTGCGTTATCGGACCAACGACTACTCAGTACCCACCCAATACGGCCATCGGGAAGTGCTGGTCAAAGGCTATGTAGATCACGTCGATATTTGCCTGAGTGCAGATACGATTGCACGCCATGTGCGCAGCTACGGTCAGGAAGAATTCATATACAACCCATTACACTACCTGGCATTGCTGGAACAGAAACCGCGTGCGCTCGATCAAGCAGCGCCCTTGCACGATTGGGTACTGCCCGAAGCATTCGATCGCCTGCGTCGACTGCTGGAAGTCCGCATGGAACGGCGCGGTCGCAAGGAATATATCCAGGTTTTGCGGTTGCTGGAGAATTTTAGTCAAGCGCAGGTTGAACAGGCGATCAAACAAGCGATGGGGCTGGGTGTAGTGGGTTTTGATGCTATTAAACATTTGATCCTATGTGCGATCGAACAACGGCCTGCCAAACTAGACTTGGCGCTTTACCCGTATCTACCGAATGCCAGTGTAAGATCCACCGAACCACGAGCGTACTTAAGCTTGCTGCAAAGACCTAAGGCAAATCAGCAGCCTATGGAGGTGTGTTATGACTGATACGTCTATTCCCACCACGGTTGCGCCACAGGTTTTGCTGGTCAATCACTTCAAGACCTTAAAGTTGCCGACCTTTGCACGAGAATATGAGAAAGTGGGTATCGAATGCGCACGTGAAGATATCGATTATGCACGTTACTTATTACGGCTATGCGAACTGGAATGTATCGATCGTGAACGACGCAATACCGAACGGCGCATACGTCAGGCAAAATTCCCAGTGACTAAAAGCCTGGATACGTTCGACTTTGCTGCGATTCCTGGATTGAACAAATCGTTGGTACTGGAGCTGATGCGTTGTGAATGGATAGACAAGCGCGAGAACATTATTGCGTTGGGCCCTTCAGGCGTTGGCAAAACTCATGCCGCATTGGCTTTAGGGTTGGCTGCCTGTCAGAAAGGCATGAGTGTAACATTTACAACGGCTGCAGCTCTGGTGCATGAATTAATGGAGGCGCGCGATGAAAAGCGATTACGTACCTTGCAAAAGCAATTGACCAACGTCAAATTGCTGATCATCGACGAACTGGGTTATGTGCCATTTACTGCAATTGGTTCAGAGCTCTTGTTCGAGGTATTCAGTCGACGATATGAACATGGCTCCACTTTAGTCACATCGAATTTACCATTTGATGAGTGGACCAGTGTGTTGGGATCAGAACGATTGACCGGTGCGCTGTTGGATCGCTTAACCCATCATGTGCATATTCTGGAAATGAATGGGGAATCGTATCGCCTGGCCGCAAGCAAAAAACGGCAAAAGCAAACAGTACAAATCAAGTCTATAGAAAAGGAGGATGCCGGGCCAATATAAAAGATTTTAGGGGAAACACTGCGCTTTGACTGAAATCCAAGAAATAAAAAATCAGAGGCGCAAAACCAAGAGGTTAAATCCCTCTTTTTATTAACCTAACTGGTACACTCTTCGCGCGCTATTTGGTACCCTTTTACTCCGACATTGACAGGTCCATTCGACAGTATTTCTAGTGGTATAAGGCA
>JBKJQT010000161.1:0-4713 GCA_046593855.1 Candidatus Nitrotoga sp.
AACAACAAAAACAAGTTTTTTGTTTAAAATCATCAGGTTGATTAAAATGTGCAAGTATTTAAATTTAAATTAATTCAACATGTTACATATTTCCAACAGCTAATTGTGACATAGCCATAGTTTTTCACCATCCCAGTAACCGCGCATGCCATCGAATTTTTCACTCACCCAATAATCTGCCAGCGTAATATCGCCTCGAAAGACGTTTGCCAGCATAACCGGGGGCGGTGCAAGTCCCGCTGCTCGTATGGGTAGACAACAAAAAACAAGTGCCAGCGATAAAGTACAAAGCCGCACCCAACTGGGGAGGGTGCCTGACCAGCGGTGTATCTTCCCCTGAACAGCTGTGAAATGCGCCATGTATCCATCCCAAAAGGTATTGCTCGCGACAATTTTCAAGTCTTATGTTCGAGACGTTTTGACGGGGATGGTTGCTTGCCTGTTATGCCAGAGGAAAGTGCGATTTCCAAGGCTGTTTCCAGCCGGATAATTCGCGCAGTAAGATTTTCAATTTTTTCCTGCTGAGTTTTCATTGTCCCCGCCATGCGTTCCACCTTATCGTTCATCTTGATGATGGTGGTGAGAGCGTCCCACATTTTCTCGGTAACGCCCATCAGACTTTTTTCCCGGAAATTTCCATTTGAACTATCCTTCGATTGGATTTTTCGACGAAAGCCAACGCATCATCAATGGCATTTTCTGCCTGAGCGGTTGATTTCTGCATCTGGATGATCATTCCTTCCAAAAGTGTGTCATTTTCTTGTATCGGATAAGTAGCTGCGGCGCGGCGAAACAGCTCGCCAAGCGAAATGCCGGCCTGTTGCGCTTTTTCTACAAACAGATTTTTCTCCATGGGAGACATCAGTACGGGAACACGTGCCGTTGCGGTAGCCATATAAATTTCCTCGTTATAATGTGCAGGACATGCACATTATAACGAGTGGCATTGAAAGTCCAACATTTGGAAGTTGGAGATGAATAATGCAGTAGTGAACGCAGACGAAGGTACAGTTAAGCTTACTTACAAACGTGAGTTCAAGAGTTGATTTAAAGCCTGCGGGTTGTAAGCGCTTATTTAATAATGTGTTTAACCCGCCAGTTTGCGCTTGAGAATTTCATTCATCTGTGCAGGGTTGGCTTTGCCTTTGCTGGCCTTCATGGCGAGACCGACAAAAAAGCCAAACACTTTCTCCTTGCCACTACGATATTCGGTGACTTGCACGGGGTTGGCGGCGATAATCTCGTCTACCATTGCCTCCATTGCGCCGACATCGGACATTTGTTTTAGCCCTTTTGTTTCGATGATGGTATCGGGGTTGCCGCCTTCACTCCAGAGAATCTTGAAAACTTCCTTGGCGGCGGCATGGGAAATGGTTCCATCTGCAATACGTTTAAGCATGCCACCTAGCTGCCCGGGTGAGATCGGGCATTGTGTAATATCGCGATCTTCACGGTTAAGTGAGGCGCTTACATCACCCATCAACCAGTTGGCGCACAGCTTGGCTTCCTTGGTGATTTCGTTTAGCGTCGCTTCGAAGAAATCCGCCATTTCTCGTGATGAGGTCAAAGTGTCGGCGTCGTAGACAGATAGGCCGAGATCGGCAACATAGCGTGCCTGCTTGGATAGTGGCAGCTCGGGGAGTGTGCCGCGCACCTGCTCGATCCATTCATGATCAATCGCTAGCGGTAGCAGGTCAGGATCCGGGAAGTAGCGGTAATCATGCGCGTCTTCTTTGCTGCGCATTGCGCGGGTTTCACCCTTGTCGGAATCGAACAACACTGTCGCTTGCTGGATAGTACCGCCGTTTTCCAGCGTATCTATCTGCCACTGTGCTTCATACTCAATCGCCTGCTGCAGAAAGCGGAACGAGTTGAGGTTTTTGATCTCGCGGCGTGTGCCTAATTCAGCCCCCGGGCGACGTACAGAAACATTGGCATCGCAGCGGAACGACCCTTCCTGCATGTTGCCATCGCAGATGCCGATCCAGCGCACCAGGGTGTGCAGCATTTTGGCATAGGCCACTGCCTCGGCGGCAGAGCGCATGTCCGGTTCCGAGACAATTTCCAGCAGAGGTGTTCCAGCGCGGTTGAGATCGATGCCGGTCATGCCATGAAAATCTTCGTGCAACGATTTCCCTGCATCTTCTTCAAGATGGGCACGGGTCAGTCGAACCACTTTTTTATAAGTTTGCCCTGTGATCGTTGTAGGGACCTGAATAGTCAACGAGCCTTGGCCAATTATGGGTAAATCAAACTGACTGATCTGATACCCTTTTGGCAGGTCAGGATAAAAATAATTTTTACGTGAAAACACGGAGCGTGGCGCAATATGCGCACCGACCGCAAGGCCGAACCGGATAGCACGTTCCACTGCGCCACGGTTCAGCACTGGTAATACGCCAGGCAGCGCCAGATCTACCGCGCAGGCTTGGGTGTTGGGTTCTGCGCCAAATGCGGTCGAAGCGCCAGAGAAAATTTTGCTACTAGTCGAGAGTTGAGTATGAACTTCCAGCCCGATAACGATTTCCCATTGCATGGTGCGGTTCCTTACACCTCGATATGTTGCGGAGTGCGGGTGTGCCAGTCGGTCACCTGCTGATATTGATGTGCCACGTTTAGCATGCGTGCCTCGTCGAAATAATTGCCAATAATTTGCAAGCCAACGGGCAGACCATTACCGCCAAAACCAGCCGGGATGGACATGCCGGGCAGGCCTGCGAGATTCACCGCGATGGTATAGATGTCGGAGAGGTACATCTGCACCGGGTCATCGTTTTTCTCGGCCAGATTGAAGGCAGTGGTGGGAGTGGTGGGTCCCATGATGACGTCACATTGCTTGAATGCTTCGACAAAATCCTGCGCGATCAGGCGGCGAATTTTCTGTGCCTGCAAATAATAGGCGTCGTAGTAACCATGCGATAGTACATAAGTGCCAATCATAATGCGTCGCTTTACTTCTTCACCGAAACCTTGCGCGCGGGATTTTTCATACATGTCTGCAAGGTTGGTGTATTCCGGTGCGCGGTAGCCGTAACGTACACCATCATATCGCGACAGATTGCTGGAGGCTTCTGCGGGAGCCAGCACGTAATACACTGGGATGGACAGGCGCGAGTTGGGCAGGCTGATGTCGACCACGCTGGCACCTAATTTTTTATACTCGACAATGGACGCTTCGATCACTTGCGCGACATCTGCGCTCAAACCTGCGGCAAAGAATTCTTTGGGCAGGCCGATGCGCAAACCATCCAGTGGTTTATTTAAATCTCGTGCGTAATCTTCTGTCTCACGTTGCAGGCTAGTGGAATCACGCTCGTCGAAGCCGGCCATTACATTCAGCAGCAGCGCCAAATCTTCTGCGCTGCGCCCCATTGGCCCGGCCTGATCCAAGCTGGAGGCAAAGGCGATCATGCCGTAGCGGGATACCACGCCGTAAGTTGGTTTCAGGCCTGAGATGCCACATAGTGCGGCCGGTTGGCGGATAGAGCCGCCAGTATCGGTGCCGGTGGCTGCCGCACATAAGTGGGCCGACACGGCTGCTGCACTGCCGCCGGAGCTGCCGCCGGGCACGGCGTTGCGGTCCCAGGGATTTTTTACAGTGCCAAAGTAAGAAGTTTCATTGCTGGAACCCATGGCGAACTCGTCCATGTTGGTCTTGCCCAGATTTACCGCGCCGACACGGTTGAATTGTTCAATCACATGCGCATCGTAGGGGGCAATAAAATTAGACAGCATTTTCGAGCCGCAAGTGGTACGCCAGCCCATTGCACAGAATATATCTTTCTGGGCAATGGGAATGCCAGTGAGAGCGTGGGTTTTGGATTGCGCCAATTGGACATCAGCTGCGCGTGCCTGCACCAGGCTCATTTCCTCATTTACCGTGATATAGGCATTGAGTTTTGAATTGAGTGCGGTAATGCGGTGAAGATACAGTTGCGTTAACTCAACGCTGGAGATTTTCTTGCTGCGCAATGCGGTGCCTAGCTGTAGCAAACTGGAATTAAGCATGGTCTTGGAACTGGAAAGTTATTCGATGACTTGTGGTACTAAATACAATCCTTTTTTAATTTGTGGGGCTGTAGCCTGAAATAGCTCACGTTGATTGTGTTCCGTGACCACATCCTCACGCAAACGTTGGGATATATCCTGAGCATGCGACATCGGTGCAACCCCATTAGTATCGACTGCTTGCATTTCGGCGATCAAACCAAAAATATTCAAAAGCTGGGCGTGTGCTGTTTGCGCTTCCTGCTCGGTCATTCCTAGTCGGGCCAGCCGGGCAACTTTATAGACATCATTAATACTGAGCGACATAGACTGAATTCTTTATCTTTATTAAAGGTAGCGTAATAGGTTATCATCATTAGCATTGCCAGACTAATTTTTTGCGATATCGGGCACATTTTTTTCTATTCCGGGATTTTTCATGTTTGGATTTTTTGACAACTATTTTGCTAATGATTTAGCGATAGATTTGGGCACTGCTAACACCCTGATCTGGGCACGCGGCAAAGGCATTGTGCTGGATGAGCCATCGGTGGTAGCAATTCGCCATGGGAGTGGCCCAAACGACAAGAAGGTGATTCAGCAGGTTGGGCTGGCAGCCAAGCAGATGCTCGGGCGCACGCCCGGCAATATTACTGTTATACGTCCGATGAGGGACGGCGTAATTGCTGATTTTACCGTCACCGAACAAATGCTTAAGCAATTCAT